>VFZS01000690.1 GCA_016871095.1 Acidobacteriota bacterium | reverse complement strand
GGCACCCCCTACGCTGCCTACATGAAATCCCCCCGCCGCTACATCCCCTTCCTCATCTAAAGTCTTCAGCTTGCCGTGCCGCCCAACGCCCGGGCCTTCACCGGTTGCGCCGTTTCGGCGCCGTCCGCCGCAAAGCCTTGCTAGGCGGTCGGCCAGTCTCCG
This sequence comes from Acidobacteriota bacterium, assembly GCA_016871095.1. Lineage (GTDB taxonomy): Bacteria > Acidobacteriota > Terriglobia > Bryobacterales > Bryobacteraceae > VFZS01. The sequence continues at coordinate 2,749 of VFZS01000690.1, read as the reverse complement.
GAGACTGCCAGAGTCTTTCAAGAATCCACTGCCGAACTACACTGGTTTCCTCGACGCCCTTGGACCGGGCGATTTTCTTGAGGTGCTGGGCCTCCGCGGGTCCCAGGTGGATGCTCAGGGATGTGCCCTTGGCGCGCACAAACACCGGTTCCCCAACTTCCTCGAAATCCTCTTCAAAGTCCGTCACATCGTGGGTGTCCCGGAACCTGGCCAACTCTTGAACGGAATCCGTACTCGGCCGGCCTGTCACAGGGTAACCCTCACCGTGGGGAAACTGGATGACGACACAGCGCGGCATAGCCGCAGCCAAACCGGTGGGGCGGGCCTCCAGGCCTGCGGCCGGTTTTCAAACCGGCCTCTGGAGTTTGGCCTGTTCCTGCTCAGTTTGTGGCATAGAACACAGCGGAACCGAGATCGGGGAGGAATTTCTCCGGCTTCGTGACCAGGGTTGAGTGATCCGCGAAGCCGGAGATATTCGCCAGTCCCAAGGCCCGGCTCCAGACCTCCGCTCGCAGTTGGTTGAGCGCGCGCTGGGTAGAGAAGCGCGGTGGGGCGTCCGCGGCGGCCCACTTTGGTGGCGGCAGCAAGTCGGGTTTGAGCGGACCGTCCAGAGTGCGCAGGCAAGCCAGTTGCAGCAGGGCGTAAGAGGCCACTTGCAGGGCCGGCACCGCTTCCACCGAATCGGGATGGCGCACCTGCGCCTGTCCCACACCCAGCAGGGTCTTCTCCTCGCGGAAGTTGACTTCGATACCCCAGCGTTGGACGAAGCCCTGGACCAGGGCGCGCAGATCCAACTCGGGATCGGTACAGATGAGAAAGGCCGGCTGACGGTAGAGCAGCTTGGAGCCTTTGCGGAGGCGGTAGCTCAGGGGAGCAATCACGACCAACTGCAGAGTGTGCTTGAGACCGGCGGTGCGCCAGAGGATCTTCCGCAGATACTTGATGCGCAGCGAGCGAGGAGCGCCACTGACGGACACTTCCAGCGAGGTCCAGGGCACGGAGTCATCGGTGCGCAACTGCTCCGGGGTGGGGGCGGGAGCGCCGTAGTGGCGGGGGCGGCCGCGCGGCTGGGGGCCCGCCGGGATCGGGGGCAGGAAGTACAGCTTGGCGTCCTTGCGAAGGCGGCCGATCAGGGTGGTGCGGGGAGGCAGCTTCTTCAAGACGGTTTCATTGGTGTAGCCGCCATCGACCAGGATCTGGAGCGGGCGCTGCGCCCCGTCAGGTTCCGCATCCAGCGCCTGGCGAAGCGCACCGATCTGCTGGGCGGCCAGCAACGGCAGGCGCGCTTGGCGCGCGGCTTGGCGATACTGTTCCCACTCTTCCGGAGAGGCTTTCCGGGAGGGTTTGACCGGGGTGGGGGCATGCCGAAAGGCGATCGGCACCAGGCGGTAGGCGTGGTCGGACAAGGGGAGCGAGGCGGACAACTGCAAGACGCGCTGGGCGCGGACGAAATTGGTTTGGAAGTGGGGGCCGAGGGGATCGCGGCGCCAGGCCACGCCGGGAATGCGCAGGCCGGTTTTGCGGAGCAGCGAATCGTCGAGCGCCACGCACAGGGGCGCCTGGGGAGGCAACTCGGCTAGGACCCCGCGCCGGACCACGGCGAAGATCTCGGCCAGGGGAAGGCGGTCACGCGAGAACAGGCGGTAGGCGGCCGACCAGTCCTGGAACTCCTGCCCGCTGGTAGTCAACAGGCCCGTCACGGTGTGACGCCCCAGGCAGAGCAGGCTGCTCAGCGAGAGAGCTTCGGCGCGTTCGGCGAGGCGCTGCTGGCCGAAGGCGGGGAAGCATTCCGCCCAGAGGTTCTGGAAGCCGGAGAGGAGGCTGGCAGAGTTTTTTTTAGCACCGGGCCCGGGGGGTGGAGCCGGCGCAGGGCCAGCAGACTCTTGTCCTCGACGAACCACTCGACGGTTTCGCCGCGCGAGAACTCCATGGCTTGAGCCAGAGCCGAGGGGAAGTTGATGTACCACTGCTGGCTGGCCTGGCGGTGAATGAGTTGGACTTTAGTGGGAAAGCCCATGGGGGCACCTCCTTATCTAGTTATATCACTAGATACCGCCAAACACAACCAGACACAGCACAAAAACCAGGAAGGCGGCGGGAATCCCCGCCCCGTCTGCGGGAGCTATCTAGTCAAAGGCCAAACTCCAGGTCATCGATCATCTGAAAACTACGTTTTCAGATGATCGATGACAAAAGGAGCATCGAGAAGGACCCGACCCTGCTGGCAGACCTGGACCGACTGGTGGGTGCGGTGACTCGCGGAGATCCGGAATCTCCCCTGCGGTGGACCTGCAAGAGCGTGCGCATGTTGGCGGAGGAGCTACAGCAGGAAGGGCACGCGGTCAGTTATCAGACCGTGGCCGAACTGCTCCACGCCATGGACTACAGTTTGCAGGCCAACCAGAAGAGGCTGGAGGGAAGCCAGCATGCGGATCGGGATCAGCAGTTTGAATACATCAACCGGAAGGCGCAGCGGTATCTGAGGCAGGGCGAGCCTGTGATTTCGGTGGACACCAAGAAGAAGGAGTTGGTGGGGGATTTCAAGAACGGTGGGCGGGAGTGGCAGGTGAAAGGGGAACCCGAAGCGGTGCGGGTTCACGACTTCGAAATCCGTGAGCCGGGCAAGGGCAAGGTGGCGCCCTACGGGGTCTACGACGTGGGACGGAACGTGGGGTGGGTCAGCGTGGGAGTGGATCACGACACGGCGGCCTTTGCGGTGGAGAGCATTCGCCGCTGGTGGCGCTGGATG
>VFZS01000689.1 GCA_016871095.1 Acidobacteriota bacterium | reverse complement strand
GCCGCGCGACAAGGCCTGCCGGCGTATGCTGGAAGCCGCGGGCCTGGAGGCCGAGGACGGCGAGCTGCTCATCGAGCGCGAGGTCTTCCCCGAGGGCCGTTCGCGCGCCTTCGCTGCTTCCCGCCCCGTCACCGCGGCCTTGCTGCGGGAGCTGGCGCCCTACCTGGGCGACATACACGGGCAGCACGAGCAGCAGAGCCTCTTCTCCCCGGCGGCGCAACTTGAGATGCTGGACGCATTCGCGGCCAACGATGCGCTGCTGGGCGAGGCGGCCGATCTGTACGGGCGCTGGCGCGCCGTGACGGGCGCGCTCGCAGACCTCGAGCGCACCGAGCAGGAGAAGCTGAGGTTGCTGGATCTGTGGAACTTCCAGTTCCGCGAGATCGAGAGCGCCGCGCCCCGGCCCGGCGAGGACTCCGCGCTGGAGCAGGAGCGGCGCGTGCTCCAGAACGTGGCGCGCCTCCAGGAAGGCGCCCACGCCGCCTACGCTGCGCTGTACGATTCGCCCGGCTCGGCCTACGCCGCGGTTCGTCTGGCCCTGCGCCGGCTGGAGGAGCTGGGCCGCCTGGATCCGGCGCTCGAACCGGCCCGCGAGGCGCTCAAGGGCGCGGCGGTGCCCGTCGAGGAGGCGTCTTTCGCCCTGCGCGACTACCTCTCGCGCCTGGAAGCCAATCCCGCGCGGCTGGAGGAAGTCGAGACGCGCCTGGCCGCCCTGGACAAGCTCAAGCGCAAGTACGGCGCCTCGCTGGAACAGGTCCTAGAGTTCTTCGACCAAGTGAGGGGGCAGATCACCGCCGTCGAGAACGCCGAGGAGCGCAAAGCCGCGCTGACCGCGGAGCAGAAGGCGCTGGCCCAATCCTACCAGGCCGCCGCCGAGCGGCTCAGCCAGCGCCGCGGTGAAGCCGCCCGCCGGCTCGAGAAGCGCGTCGAGGCCGAACTGGCCGGCCTGGCCATGGAGCGGACCATCTTCCGCATCGAGCTGGAGAGCGCGACCTGGTCGGAGCGCGGCTCGGACGCGGCGCGCTTGCTGGTGTCGCCCAACGTGGGTGAGGAGCCGCGGCCCCTGGAGAAGGTGGCCTCGGGCGGCGAGCTTTCGCGTATCGCCCTGGCCCTGAAGACCTGCCTAGCCGGGGCCGGCGGCGCCGGGCGCGCGGCCCAGCCGGCCCCGCGCACGCTGGTATTCGACGAGGTGGACGCCGGCATCGGGGGGCGCGCCGCCGAGACGGTGGGCCGCCGCCTCAAGCAGTTGGCCGCGCAGAGCCAGGTGTTATGCGTGACGCATTTGCCGCAGATCGCGGCTTTCGGCGACCATCACTTCTTCGTCGAGAAGCAGGAGACCGCCGGCCGCACTGTGGCGGTGGTTGAGGAGGTCAGCGGCGAAGCCCGCACCCGCGAGATCGGCCGCATGCTCTCGGGCGAGCGCCTCACCGAGGCCGCCCTCCGCCACGCCGCCCAGTTGCTGAAGAGCGCGGCGGGGGGATGAGGGGGGGCAAGGAACCTCACTTGCCCAGGCAGCATTTCTTGTACTTGCGCCCGCTGCCGCAGGGGCAGGGGTCGTTGCGGCCCACTGGGGGGACGGCGTCAACGCGGGCGGGCCGCGGCGGCGCCAGCCGCTCGGCCAGCAACTGGGTTCTGCGTTGCGATTCCAGCCTTGCCAGATGCGGCCGGCAGCGGGTGAAGAAGGTCTTGAAGCCCGCGCAGAGGTAGTTCAGGCCCGGCTCGCCGTCGGGCGTGCGGACGAACCGGTCTTTCGGGCAGCCGCCGTTGCACATCGAGAGCACCTCGCACTCACGGCAGCAGCGGGGCAGCGCCTCGCGCTTGGCCAACCCGAAGGCAAGCTGCGCGGGACTCTCCAGCAACTCGACCAGCGGCGTCTCGCAGATGTTTCCCAGGCGGTGCTCCGCATCGACGAAGTGATCGCAGGAGTAGAAATCGCCGTTGTGTTCGATCACGGGGACATCGCCGCAGGTTTCGCGAAAGACGCACAAGGAGTGCTCCATTCCGCGAAGCGGTCGGGAGGCTTCCTCGAATATCTGTACGCTGATCCGCCCGGCGTCGGTCGCCGCCCACTCGTCGAAGATGGCGCAGAGGAAATCGCCGAACGCCTGCGGCGGCACGCTGTGAGGACTCGCCCCGCCTTCAACGCCGGGCCTCGGCTCCACCACGGGCAGGAACCCCAGGTACTGGGCGCCGAGCTCCTTGAAAAACCGGTAGAGCCGGAGGGGATGCTGGACGTTCCGGTCGTGCAGCGCGCAGAGAATATCGCACCCCACTCCGTGCCGGCGCAGCAGCTCGAAAGCGTGAAGGCCCTGCCGGTGAGATGGCTCCTGGCCTCGCGTCACGCGGTAGCAGTCGTGAACTTCCGCCGGGCCGTCAATGCTCAGTCCCACGCCAAAGCCTTCCGCCTTGAAAAACTGGCACCATTCCTTGTCCAGCAGAACGCCGTTGGTCTGGATGCCGTTGAGGATGCGCCGGCCGGCGGGCCGGTGCTTGCGCTCGAAGGCGGCGATCTTGCGGAAGTACTCCAGGCCGAGCACCGTCGGCTCTCCCCCGTGCCAGGAAAAGGTGATGGTGGGTCCCGGAGACGCTTCGATGTGCTGGGCTATGTAGGTCTCCAGCATGTCGTCCGTCATGCGTGGCTCGGATGACGGATACAGCCGCTGCTTGTCCAGGTAGTAGCAGTAGCGGCAATCGAGGTTGCAGACAGCGCCCGCGGGCTTCGCGAAGATCTGAAAGTCGCGGGAAGCTCTTCTCACTGCTGTGGGTAATGATATACTACCTCTCCGGCAAACGGATCGCAGGGAGGGCCAAGGACCGTGGACCAGAAGCTCATCGAGATCTACAGCGACTATGTTCATGGGGGCATGGAGCGGCGCGATTTCATGGGGCGCCTGGCGCGGCTGGCCGGCGGCTC
>VFZS01000688.1 GCA_016871095.1 Acidobacteriota bacterium | reverse complement strand
CCCCGGCCGCGGCCCCGGCGGCGGCCGCGCCGGCGGACGGCGCGATCGTTCCCGCCGAGGGCGAGGAGGAAGTCAACCGCGGCTCGGGCGGGTTCCTGAGCGTCGTGGTGGGGTCCGGCGCGCTGGGCGTCCTGCTCTGGATCGCCCTGTTCGGGTCCGGCGGCGCGGCCGTGTATTTCATGGTGGACTGCGCCATCACCATCCGCGCGCCGCGCATCATGCCGCAGGCGCTCATCGACAACGTCACGCAGTCCATGGCCGAAGGCGACGTGCTCAAGGCGCTGCAGAACTGCGAGAACGAGCCGGGGCCCATGGCGAACATCCTCACGGCCGGCTTCAGCCACGTGGAAGAAGGCTACGACGTGATCCAGGAGGCGATCAGCACGGCCGCCGACCTGGAAACCGAGAAGATCGTGCAGAAGCTGACCTGGCTCTCGGTGGTGGGCAACATCGCCCCCATGCTGGGGCTGCTGGGCACCGTGCAGGGCATGATCGGCGCCTTCGCGAACCTGGCCGGCGGCGCGCCCGACGTGAACCTGCTGGCCCAGAACATCTCGCAGGCCCTGTACACCACCGCCGTGGGACTGGTCGTCGCCGTGCCTTGCGTGGCCATCTACTACACGTTCCGCAACTCGGCCAACAGGATCGTGCTCAAGATGGAAGCCATGACCATCGAGCTGATCAAGGACCTGCGCAACGTGGAAGTCGTGACGGAGTAGAGCGGAGGAGCCGGCGTGCCCAGGCGCGAACCCAGCGAAGGGTGCGAGATCAACATGACGCCGATGATCGACGTCGTGTTCCAGCTCATTATCTTCTTCATCGTGACCATCCAGATGGAGAAGGAGTTCAACCCCGAAATCGAGCTGGAGGACTCCAGGCACGGCCCGATCGTCGAAGGCGAACAGGACCCGCGCACGATCGAGATCGAGATCGACCGCCGGGGATGGATCTCCATCCATAACGCGCAGCTTTCGCGGGCCAGGCTGCGAGAGATCATGAAGGCGCGCTTCGACAAGTACGGCTCGTTCCCGGTCCTGATCCGGGCCGACCGGCGCACCCGGCACAGGGACGTCCGGTCGGTCATGGACGTCTGCACGGAAACCGGTATCTGGCGGATCAACTTTCTGGCGGTGTACGAGCGCCGCGCCGAGGAGCGGACCCGGTGAGACGGCAGGGCGACACGGCGAAAAGAAGGCGCAAGGGCGAAGCGGCGAAGCTGGAGATGACGCCCATGATCGACGTTGTGTTCCAGCTGCTCATCTTTTTCATCGTCACGCTCAAGCAGGAAGACATCCTGTCGCACCTGGACGTGTCGCGGCCCGCCCCGGACCCCAACGCCGTGCCCGAGAAGCAGGTGGAAGACCTGCTGAACATCACCGTCTACGAGGACGGTTACGTGCTCAACGGCCGGCCCGTGGCGCTGCCCGAGCTGGACCGCCACCTCACGCGCCTGGCCTCGTTCAGCAAGAGCATCTCCGTGATTATCCGCTGCACCGCGGATTCGCCGCACTCGCTGCTGGTGCAGCTCCTGGACATCTGCGCCAAGGCCGGCCTGCAGAATCTCGCGGTGTTCAGCCTGTAGAGGCGCGGCTTGAGCCGGCCCGTCCGCGCGGAAACCCTGAAATGCCCGGGCGGCGCCTAACATAACCTTCCCGGGAGCCGTTATTAATGTGGAAGAGGGCAGAGCGGCGGCCTGTGTCTTGAGCCGCTCACGGAGAAAGCCATGGACGAACAGGAAAGTGCGGCCGGTACGGAAGTCCGCGTGCATCACCACGACCTGATGGAGCTGTTCGAAACGCTGTCCTTCAGGGAGAAGGTGCGGCGCGTGATTCACGGCCTGAGACAGCCCCCCGACAGCGGCGAGTACAAGTGGGCCAGGCTGCAGATGATCAGGCTCTCGGCGCCGGTCTCGGGTGTGGTCGTGCCGGTCCTGGGGGTGCTCCTGCTGACGATTCTGGCGGCCGTGGCCCCCTCCCGGGGGCGCACCTACAAGGTTCAGATCATCGACCCCGAAGAGGCGCCGAAGCTCGAAGAAATCGAGGAGATCAAGGAGAAGCCGCCGGAGCCGCAGGACATCGAGTTCACGCCGGACGTGAAGTTCACCGACAACAATCCGTCGCCCACGCCGCCCAAGGACTTCAGCCCGCAGCCGGCCGAGTTCGATTCCGTGGCCATGGTCAAGAGCCCGGTCATCATGCGGGGCATCTACGGCAGCCGCAGCCCGGGCATGCGCGGCGAGGCCATGCGGCGCTACGGCGCGCCCTCGGGCGTGGAGGACGCGGTCATGCGCGCCCTGCGCTGGCTGAAGAAGAACCAGAACAGCGACGGCTCGTGGCAGCAACACAAGGCCGCCATGACCGGTCTGGCCCTGCTGGCGTTTCTGGCGCACGGCGAGACGCCCGCGTCAGTGGAGTTCGGCCAGACCGTGGAGAAAGCCATCCGCTACCTGATCGACAGCCAGGACGCGGCCGGCGGCTGGCCACGCTCGTACGAGCACGCCATCGCGAGCTACGCGCTTTGCGAGGCCTACGGCCTGACCAAGGTCCCGGCGATCAAGGATGCCGCCGCCAAGGGCGTCGCGCTCGTGATTGCCGGCCAGAACCCGAGTGGCGGGTGGCGCTACACGCTCACCCCCGCCGACGCAAGCGACGGCTCAGTGATGGGCTGGTGCGCGCAGTCCCTGAAGGCCGCCAAGATGGCCGGCGTCGAGGCGGCGGGGCTGGACGAAGCCATGAAGAAAGCCATCGCCGGGTTCGAGGGAAACGCCGCCCCCGGCGGCGGGTTCGGATACACGGGTCCGGGGCGGACCGGGCTGACGGGCGCGGGCGTACTGAGCATGCAGCTGCTGGGCGCGGCCAACAAGCCGGCCTGCACCCAGGGGCTGGAGGCGCTGGCGGACGTGACGTTCTTCTGGGACGGC
>VFZS01000687.1 GCA_016871095.1 Acidobacteriota bacterium | reverse complement strand
TGTACAGCTCCAGGGCGTCCACTTGAGGAGGCCGCAGCCACTCGACGCGGCGGATGTGGCGCAGGATGTTCTGCGTCTCCGGCCGCAGCGCCTGGTAGAAGGGCGTGGCGGTGAAGTGGCGCAGCTTGTCCTCGCTGCGGCCTGCACCACCGTAGCGCAGGGCGGGATCGTCGGGCTCGGGGCGGTGAGTGGTGAAGGTGGCCCAGAGTTGTTGTTGAAAGGTGGATTGGCTCATGTTCGTAGGTCCGTCGTCCTGCTCAGTCCATGCATACCACCTGGGTGAGATGTGCCCGGTCTTTCTCGGTGATTCTTGCACTCAGCAGACCGTGCCGGGTGACCACATCGGCGGTGATGTTCAGGGTCAGGCGCACGGCTTCGGCCCGACGCGGCTTCTTGACGATGAGATAGCCGAACTTGCTACCTCGCAAGGGCTGATCTTTGTGCTTCTGGAAGTCCCAGTTGGGGGCCGATTCCAGTGCCCCGTAGCCAATGATTACTGGCTCCAGCTTCCGGAATTCGATGGTCGTCACGACCTCCCCGGGCGAGAGGGCGACCTCGGCGAATTTCAGACTGGGGGCGACGCTCACCTTGACGTCGGTTTTGGTCTCATCGTAGACTTCGCGCGGGTACAGGTCGAAGGCGATGGGATTCTCCCGGCCCGCTTTAGGTCGCAGGTAGGCAGCAAAGCGCGCCCACTCCACCTGGCTGTTCCGCTCCGGGCGGAAGGAGCAGGCGAGCAGCAACAGGTAGAAGTCCGCGTCGCGCAGGAGCAGTGACAGTTCGGCGGGTAAAGTCTCGCCCTTCTCCCGAGCCAGGCGGGCCAGGTTCCACCATTGAGGCTGGCCTAGGGTTACCACCGGCCTTGCCGACTTGAGCTCATTGCGCACGGACTCCCCGCCTTTTTCCAGGGACAGTTGCTCGATGGCCCCCGGTGTGAACTCCAGTTGTCCTTCGTATAGGGGATGTTCTATTCCCGTTGGGGTGATGATCGTGTGTGGCATTTGAGTCCTCCTTTACCTCCAATCCCCCACCAATATGAACGGCGCCCAGTAGTAGGGGTGCTCCCTCTGCTTCCGCAGTTCCAGCATGGCCTCCCGCAGGGCCACGGCAGCGACTTTGCGGCCGTCTTTCCCACGCAACCGCCTGTAGAAATCTCTCATCAACTCCAGCGCCGCCACAGCGCTAACCGACCAGAGCGTGACCAGCACCGACGAGGCCCCGGCGTACAGCAGGGCACGGGTCAGGCCCACCAGTTCGTCGCCCGGCTGTTGGTCGCTGAGGGCCGTCTGGCAGGCGCTGAGGGTCACCAGGTTGGCGTTGAGCTTCAGGCCCATGATGTCGCGGGCAGTGAGCACCCCATCGGCCAATTGCAGGCCCGACGCGAGCGGATCAGTGGGGTGGAAGAAGCCGTGACATGACAGATGCAGGGTATCGTACTCTGCAGCCTTCTCTCGCAGCAGTGCGCCCGTTGCTTCGCTTCCCAGATGTGGTCTCGTATCAAAAAACCCCGCCACCTGTACCGCTTCCCCTTCGAATACCACTCGCTCCCGTTCACGGGACGTGTACCCCAACACCAATGCCCCTCGCCCATTGTCTGTCCGTTCCATCCCCGCCGTTCGTTGTACCACCCGTGCCAAGACCGCAGCACTGGGCGCGTAAACGATGGGGAAGCGGTCAATGAGATAGCCGCCGTCCACCCGCAGGGCGTGCAGAGGCAGATAGTGCAAAAAGCCGTGCGGCACCAGGTAGACCAGTTCCGCTCCTTGCAAGTGGGGTAGCACATCTGCCAACAGTGGCCCGGCCAGCTCCTGCCAGCGCTGGCCGATGTCGCCACGCTGGCGGAACTCCACCACCTCCCGCCAGTAGTTACCCACATGCAGCCACAGTCGGTCTCGAGGCATGGGTACCTGAGCCACGACTGGCTCTTTCTCCCCCGACCGCAGGGTGAAGACGATGATCTTGTCGGGCAGGGTGTAGAACTCGACCAGAGCGGTCGCAGTGTCGAAACCGTCTACAAGAGTCTGAAGAGAATTATATTTGACCGGATCGCCACGGCGCAGGACCACATAGTCGAGCGCGTGGGGTTCCAGTTGGACCCACACCTCATCCAGAGCGGCCCGCTTCTGCCCCTGTTGGGCCACAAAATCGCGCCGCCGGGCCTCGTCGGGGGCGTTGCGGATGGCGTTCTCCAGGGCGCGTAGCTCACTGCTCAGGCCAGCTTCTCTTTGGAGAAGCGGCTGCTGAGTGCGGGGCAGGGATGGGGTGGGGAAGACGTCGTAGCCCAGTTGGTCGAGGAAGAGGCGGCTCTTGCCCGCTTCGGCCCGTTCCAGGGCCTCCTGCGGGCGACCCAGATGCAGGCAGGTGTCGGTCATGCGGGCGTAGAGAGGGACGTTCTCTTCAGCCAGGCGAGTCTTGGCCTCCTCGCTGAAGTACTGAGTGCGCATGGCTTCCAGCGCGGCGATGGCGGTGTCGAAAGCGGTGTAGGCTGGTGACCACTGCCCCATATCATAGTGGAGGCCGCCGAGGTTGCGAGCGGCACGGCGTTCGTATTCCCTGATACCCATTGCCTGAGCGCCGTCAATAGCGGCGCGGTAGGCGGCGATGGCCCCTTCCAGGTTCTCCGCCCGGTCGCCCCGGATGCGCTCAGAATAGGCGGTGCCCAGGTTGTTCTGGGTCATGGCCCAGTCAACGGGGAAGTCGGCCCGCGTATACACCTCCAGGGCGGCGCGGTAGGCGGCGATGGCCCCTTCCAGGTTCTCCGCCCGGTCGCCCCGGATGCGCTCCCGCAAGGCGGTGCCCAGGTTGTTCTGGGTGGTCGCCCATTGCACGGGGAAGTCGGCCCGCGTTCTAACCTCCAGGGCGGCGCGGTAGGCGGCGATGGCCCCTTCCAGGTTCTCCGCCCGGTCGCCCCGGATGCGCTCCGAATA
>VFZS01000686.1 GCA_016871095.1 Acidobacteriota bacterium | reverse complement strand
ACGGCCTGCTCGATGGCGGCGGCCTTGTCCTTCTCGCCCAGCCATTCGAGCATCATCTTGGCCGCCAGGATGGTTGCCAGCGGGTTCACCTTGTCCTGCCCCGCGTACTTGGGGGCCGAGCCGTGGGTAGGCTCGAAGACCGCGTAGCGCTCGCCGATGTTGCCGCTGTAGCCGAAGCCCATGCCGCCCACGAGCTGGGCGCACAAGTCGGAGAGGATGTCGCCGAAGAGGTTGGTGGTGACGATGACGTCGTAGCTGTGCGGGTTCTTGAGCAGCCACATGCAGATGGCGTCCACGTTGGCCTCGTCGAAGGCGATCTGCGGATATTCACCAGCCACCTGGCGGGCGGCCTCGAGAAATACCCCGCAGGTAGCGCGCAGCACGTTGGCCTTGTGCACCGCGGTGACCTTGCGCCGGCCGTTCTTGACGGCGTAGTCGAACGCCGCTTTCACGATGCGCCGCGAGCCTTCCGGGGTGATGCTTCTCAGTGAGATGGCCGCGGTGCGTGGGATGCGCTCCATGCCCGCCTGCTGGTAGAAGATCTCGGGGACGCGCGGGTACTCGACGCCGATGTACATGCCCTCGGTATTTTCCCGGAACACCGCCAGGTCAATGCCCTCCCGGTAGTTGAGCGGGTTGCCGGGGAAGGCCTTGCAGGGGCGCAGGCAGATGTAAAGATCCAGCAACTGCCGCATGCGCACGATGGGGCTGCGGTAGCTCAGCCCCTTGTCCTGTAGCCCGGAAACCAGTTCCCGCGCGGCCTCCTTGGCGGGCTTGGAGGTGATGGCCCCGAAGAGGGCGCAGTCGGTGGACTTCAGCAGGTGGACCGTGCGCACGGGCAGGGCCTCGCCTTCCGTGCGCCAGAACTCCCAGCCGATGTCGCCGGGCAGGTACTCGGCCTGGAAGCCGGCCGCATCCAGCACGGTGCGCGCGGCCTGGCAGACCTCCACTCCGATGCCGTCGCCGGGCAACCAGGCAATTCGATAGTTGGGCATGCGAGTTTCCTTTCAAGACGGGGACAGGCCGCCCTGTCCACGGGGGGACAGGGTAGCCTGTCCCCGTTTCATGCAACGTACTTCTTCTTCAGGTACGGGATCAGGCCGCCGGCCTCCAGCAGGTACGGGATCAGGCCGCCGGCCTCCAGCAGCTCGACGGCCCGCGGATCCAGCGGAGCCGCGGGAAAGACCGCGGCGGTGGCCAGGTTGACCACGCGCCCGGCCGCCAGGTCGATCTCGGCTTCCTCTCCCGCCTGGAGAGCGGCCACCGCTTCCGGCGAGACCACCACCGGCAGCCCCAGGTTGATCGAGTTGCGGAAGAAGATCCGGGCGAAAGAGACCGCGATCACCGCGCCCACGGCGGAGTACTTCAGGGCCGCAGTGGCCTGCTCGCGGCTGGAGCCGCAGCCGAAGTTCTTGCCGCCCACAATGAAGTCGCCGGGGCGGATCTGAGCGCGGATCTCCGGGTGGGTCAGCTCGAAGAGGTGCTCGGCGGTCTTCTCGCGGTCGGTGATGTTGAGGTAGCGGCCGGGGTAGATGACGTCGGTATCCACGTTGTCGCCGAGTCTGGCGGCCACGCGGCCGCGCAAGCGAAGGGATGCGCCGTTCATGCTGCCTCCTGGGTGACGATTTCGTCGGGGTGGGCGATCCGCCCGGCGATGGCCGAGGCGGCCACCACGGCCGGACTGGCCAGGTAGACCTTCGAATCCTTGCTGCCCATGCGGCCGTGGAAGTTGCGGTTGGTCGAGGAGATGCAGGTCTCGCCGGCCGCCAGGATGCCCTGGTGCACGCCCACGCAGGGACCGCAGCCGGGCGGGTTGATCATGGCGCCGGCGGCCACCAGTTGCTGAATGTAGCCCAGGCGGATGGCCTCCAGCAGGATGTGCTGGCTGGCCGGGATCACGATCAGCCGGGTGCGCGGGTGGACCCGCTGGCCGCTCACCAGGCTGGCCGCCACCTCGAGGTCCTCCAGACGCCCGTTGGTGCAGCTCCCCAGCACCGCCTGGTGAACCGGCACCTCGCCCAGCTTGGAGAGCGGCACCACCTGGTCCACCGCGTGCGGGCAGGCCACCTGCGGCTCCACGATCTCCGAAGCGTCGATCCGCAGAATCTGCTCGTAGTCGGCGTCCGGGTCCGGCTCAAAATCCGTGGTCATGGGGATCTTCCGGGCGGTGCGCTCCGCCAGGTAGTCCAGGAGCACGTAATCGACCGGCGTGAAGGCCACCTTGGCGCCCATCTCCATGGACAGGTTGGCCAGCACCATGCGCGAGGCCACCGTCAGCCGGTGGCCAGCACCATGCGCGAGGCCACCGTCAGCCGGTGAATGAGCGAGCCGTCGAACTCGACGGCGCGGTAGTCCGCCCCGTCCGCTCCCAACCGCCCGATCAGGTTGAGGATCAGGTCCTTGGCCGAGATCCAGGGCGCGAACTCGCCCTCCACCTCGATGCGCAGCGTGGAGGGAACCTTGAACCACAGCCGGCCCTCGATCCACACGCCCGCCATCTCGGTGGCTCCGATGCCCGTGGCGAAGGCCCCGAAGGCGCCGTGCGTGGTGGTGTGCGAGTCGGTCCCCACCACCACCATGCCGGGCAGCACGTGACCTTGTTCGGCCAGCACCTGATGGCAGATGCCGCCGCGGCCCACGTCGTAGAAATGCCGCAGCCCCTGCTGGTGCACGAACTCGCGGATGGCCTTGTGCGTGGTGGCGGTCTTCTCCGACTCCGCCGGCACCCGGTGATCCAGGATGATCACGATGCGCTCGGCGTCCCAGACGCGCGCCACGCCCACATCCAGAAAACTCTTGCGCACCAGGTCCGCGTTCTCGTGCGACATGGCCAGGTCGATGGCGGCCACCACGATCTGGTCCGGCGCGACCGTCTCCCGCCCGGCAGCCCGGGCCAGGATCTTCTCGGCTAATGTCATGCCCATGGCG
>VFZS01000685.1 GCA_016871095.1 Acidobacteriota bacterium | reverse complement strand
GCGAACGCCGTCTTCTTCCGCCAGTGCAGAGGACAAGCATACTGCCGATAGGTGATGCCGGTGGCCTTGACCGTCATCTTTCCTTTGTGCACCATCGGGAGGTCGGCCGGACAATGAACTTCGCGGCCCTGAATGGGATAGGCGATGGTTCGCCGTACGGCGAATGGCGCCGAGGGTTCCGATTCGCCGTACGGCGAATTCCGAGGGATCACGGGCGTGGCTTTCATCGTGTGGACGATGAAGTCCAGGAGGTCTTCCGCATCGAATTCCGTCCGCCGTACGGCGGATAGTGGAGCATCACGCCCAGCCCGGCTTCGGGATCCGCGGACGGCGGGGAGGTCTTGTCGAAACGGTTGTGTCCCACCGAGGTCTTCAGGTTGTTTTCTCGGGCCGCGCTGACGATGGGACACGAGTCGAGCGTGAGGATGCGCCCCCGCACGACCCCTTCTCGAAAGAGTTCGTCCCGAAGGGTCCGGCGAAGGACTTGGAGGTCCTCGTGGGGCGTATCGCGCAGGAAGGCGCTCATCCGCCGTACGGCGGACTCGGGCAGAAGTACCAGATGGGAGAAGAGTCGCTCATAGCGAACGCGCGGCGGTAGGTGTTCCGGACTGAACAGAAGCGCTTGCGTTTCCATCGTGACCTCCGTGCCCATTTTGTGAAAGGCGAGAGATTTCGCCTCACACGGATATGCCGGAATCACGAGAGTTAGGCAAGTGCCGATCAGCAATGGCAAGAACTTACAGACGGAAGGCCCCTGGCCTTCACGAAATCCAAAAGTGCCTAACTTGGCCATTTGGAAGCCTGAAAAACAGTGCTTCCGAGCCAGTCTATGGCCGTCATCGCGTCGCAACCCCAAGAGAATCAACGGTTTACGCAAGTTGGGAAACGCCATTCTTGGCTCGTTCTAACCCTTTGCCACAAAAGGACTTGGAATTTCGTGAAGGGCTGTCAGCAATCGTCAGTGATTGGGACGCTAAGTAACCGGTCAGTCTTGTGTGGGTCGCCCACGCCAGTTGTGGTAGGGAACGCCCTCTGTGGCGTTCCGCGAGGGTCGGAACGGCACGGAGGCCGTTCCCTACGGAATGCGCACCCACGCAACTGACCGGTTACGACGCTAACAAGAAAACGCTTGACTTGCCCGCAAGGGTGGCCATAATGGGTTCAGCTTCACGACCAGGGCACGGAAGGGCCTTTGAACGCCCGCGCCCGAGCGGCGCACTGGCCAAAAGGCACAAGACATGAAACCGAAGGTTTACCTCGAAACGACAATACCAAGCTACTTGGTCTCGCGGCCGAGCCGTGACCTCATCGTCGCCGCACACCAGCAGATCACGAAAGATTGGTGGCTCAATCGGCGACAGGATTTCCGTCTTTTCATCTCACAGTTCGTTATCAATGAGTCGGCGGCTGGAGACAAGGACCTTTCGCGCGAAAGAATGCTGCTCTTGCAAGGCGTCCCCCAACTCGAAGTAGTTGACGAAGTCACTCGGTTGGCGAGGGCGCTCATCGCTCAAGGCGCGGTGCCCCCTGAGGCCGCAACTGACGCCGCTCATATCGCTGTGGCAACCGTCCACCGGATGGACTTCCTGATGACCTGGAATTGCACCCATATTGCCAACGCCGTCATGATTTCGAAGATTGAGGGCGTCTGTCAGGCCCATGGCTACGCATGCCCTGTTATCTGCACCCCCGAGGAACTGATGGAGGGATAGAACCATGTGGAAAGACCCTATCGTCGAAGAAGTCCGAGCCATCCGGGAAAAGCAGGCGGCGGCTCATGGCTTTGACATAGAGAAGATCGTCGCGGATGCGAAGAGGAAGCAGAAGGCATCCGGTCGTCGCCTCGTCTCATTCGTAAGGGCCCGCAGGTCGGCGAAGCGCCGGGAGAAACTCACCTGCCCGGCATGAGTGAGTCAGGGCCGCCCGATGGCTGAGTTACAGGTCTCATGCTCGACTGTGCGAGAGGTGCGGGAGATCCGGCGTCAGATTGACCGTGAGGGTCAGGGCGATCCAGAAAAGTACTATCAGATGCTCATGGCCCGCCAGGATAAGCTCTCAGGGCGACTCGTGTGCCGAGGGCCGAAGCTCCTGGCCAGCGCAAGAAAGAGAAAGGGGGGTTAGAGCCTTGCCCTGTAACATGTACGCAGCGCGCGTACGTCTTTTTGGATGTGGTCCGGTCCCCCAGGGCCGTTTATTCGTTGTCGCCCTGAATTCGCAAGGCTAATCCGTGCCGCATCCGCGTTCATCCGCGTTTATCTGCGTCCCATTTCCGTCCCGCATTGGTTGCCGCCGAAGGCGGCGTTAAGGGCTGACGGCGTTGACTGGCGCTGGTGGGCGGGGAGCCAACGACGATTACAGGCGAGATGGTCGCCCTTCGCCCTCGACGCCCCCGACCCGATGGCGATGGCCGCCGCCTTTACTGGCTCAGCGACCTCGGCCCCGGCGACGCCTTCCGCGTGCCATCCGTCACCCACTACTCGCGCCAAGTCCCGCCCACCCAGCAGTAGGCCCGTTGATCAGACGAGAACCCGCCGCCGAACGGCAGCCTTGAGGCGCGCCGTTCGGGGTGCCGCCTCGAAGGCTTGGTTCGGGCGCCCTCATTGATAGGGCATACCCATCCGTGCGGCAAGCTTCCGAAATTCAACATCGAAGGCATCCAGCATGTCTGGGCATGTCATGGTGAGCGTGATCTGCATCGATTGTGGCTCCCTTGTCTTCTCATAGCGCGAGACTCCGTCACTGATCTGCGCTTGAAGAGTTTGTGAGAACCCCTCCACCTCGGAAATCGCGTTGTGTGATGCTTTGGATACGATGCGCAGGATTTGCTCGAATTCCTTGTCAGCCTGGATCTGCATGAAGTCCAGAGACCATTCGACCAGTCGCCGGTAGACTTGGCCTAACCGTTGCGCAACGTAAACGATCTCCTCA
>VFZS01000684.1 GCA_016871095.1 Acidobacteriota bacterium | reverse complement strand
TGCCTGGCGCGGCCGTGATGGACATGCGAGTGGAACGAGCGCGGACAGGCGGAAAGCACGCGGCCATGGAGCGAGGGCTGTTCGCGCGATCATGCGGCTGGCCGTTCCAGCGGGAGCTTCAGCAACTGGCGAGCCTCCTGCGGCCGCGGGGACGCGCGCGGCAGCTTGTCCCGCTGACGCCTTCAATCCAACTCAGACCATGCCCAAGACCGTAGCTCCCGGAAGACTGGCCGAGCGGATCTGCCGGCGCCTGGGCCTGCCCACGGCGGGCAACGCGGAGATGCTCTCGGAGTTGCTGCGCGAGGCGCTGACCGAGATGCGAGAGGCCGCCATCACGGCCGCCAGGACGGCGTGCCTGGCGATCGCCGAGGAAGAGGCCGAGCGTTGCCGCAGCGTCGGCGCGACGGCGGCGCAGCAGACCGCCCTGATGATCGCGGCGCGGATCCGGAGAAAGCACGTTGAAGTGGCATAACATCAGCGGGGTGGATGCAAAGTTAGCTTAGCATTAGCGCGTCTTCTTTTGCGATTCAACCAAATTACCCGTAAGTCATTGAAAACGGGTCCCTTGTCGCGATTGGCGCGCGGCGGTGGGCTTGGGGCGCGATGTCGTCACCGTCAGGGCAAAAATAGAGGTCGTCACTTGGTCGTCACCCCGGCGCTTTCTGGCGTGTTTCGAGCGAGTTAGCTGACGACCTGGCGGGTCGTCACCTGGGTCGTCAGGGTAGTCATGGTCCGGCGGATCGATGCGCTGACAGTGGCGAGCGGTCAAAGAGAGGCGATGGGCGTGGCGAGGTCATTCGACCGGGGCTTGAGGGTCGGAGAGGCGTTTGTGGAATGCGCTGAAAAGGCGGAGTTTCCGGGTTTTGGCTTCTTCCGGCAGGCGAAAACTGGGCGTTCTGGACACGAACACGGCTTCCGAAGGGGAAGAACCGAACCCGGAGGATTGAAGGAAGGCGATTGGGGTATAC
Organism: Acidobacteriota bacterium; assembly: GCA_016871095.1. Classification (GTDB taxonomy): domain Bacteria; phylum Acidobacteriota; class Terriglobia; order Bryobacterales; family Bryobacteraceae; genus VFZS01. Next base: position 1,962 of record VFZS01000684.1, on the reverse strand, counting down.
TCGGGGCATGCCGGGGGCCCAAAGGGAAATCCCGGTCAAAGACTAGTCGACCAATGAGGTGCTTATGAAGCTGCAAATCGCCCTTGCGGGTGTTCTGGTTGTTGCGTGCCCGGTGTTGGTTCAGGCCCAAGCGGGTCAAGCCCCGAAACCTGGGCCGGAACACAAGAAGCTCGGAGTATTCCTCGGATCGTGGTCCTTCCAAGGAGATTTCAAAGCGGGCAATGCTTACGGCGTCCCCGCCGGGCCGCTCAGCCGGATCGAGCGGTATCAGTGGCTGCCCGGCGAGTTCTTCCTTCAAGCGAACCGCGAAGGGAAGTTCCTCGGCGGCGAAGACAAAGACATGATCGTCTTTGGCTACAGCCCTGTCGCCAGGAAACATACCGGGACATGGTTTGGCTTGTCCGGCGGAGGATCGATGTCCGCTGCGATTGCCAACAACGGCAATACGTGGCTCTGGTCAGGCACTGGACATAGCCATGAAGGGAAGCCATACCACGAGCGTTGCACCACTACGGTCATGCCCAACGTGTCGTACACCACGAAGTGCGAGACCAGTTCGGATGGAAAGACCTGGGCTCCGGCCTTCGAAGGGAAGGCCACCAAGTCCAGGCCCTGATTGCCGCGCGGCGCGGTGTCGACCGGGTCGCCGGCCGGGAGAGCGTCAGGAGAGCTCCGGCAGCCGGCGCTTGTGTTCCCGCGCCACCGCCGCGACCAGCGCCAGCCACACGAGCATCAGCGCGACGTTCAGCGCGGCGTAGTGCCGTACTCCGACCCCGAGGTGTGTGCCGGCCAGCACCCCGAGTGCCGACAGCATGGCCCCGAACCGGCTGAAGAACGTACACATGTCTCCAAATGGGCCCCGCTTACGCCGAACTCCGGCGCGGTCGACTCCTGCACGCCCTCGCTAGCGCCTGCCAGTTCTATCGGTGGTCAGTGGTCGCGGCCCTGGGCGCGCCAGACGCGCCGCGACGGGCGGCTGGCGGTACAGGCCAACCGGGCGTCACCGGGCGCGACACTGCGCGCCTGTGGCGCTAGGGGCGGCGATCTGGGCGCCGCGCAGGCGACAAGAGAGAGTCAAGCACAGCGAGCGAGCCATGCCGTCGGAGTGCATCAAAGGGCCTGTGCGAGCCACAGCCGAAGAGAGCGCCAAGATTCCCGAGCGCACAGGCCACATACTGTCCCGTTGGCGGCGTATCTCCGCGCCGATCATCGCGCGTGTTCTGGCGGAGAACGCAGGCAAACCTGAGCCGGAACTTCGAGCGGCCTTGCGATCGGCGTACTCGTTCGGCCCCTGCGACCATCATCCGTACAAGATCTGGTTGGATGAGATCCGCATCCAGACGGGCCGGCGGAAGCTGAACCGGCGCGAAGAACGGATGCAGGGCAGACCGCTTCCACCACCGGACCCGCGGCAGAAATTGCTGTTCGCATGACGGCGTCACAGAAGATCACGCCCGCGATGGTGAGGCGGATCGAGCTCTGGCCGATCGACCTGCTCGTGCCGTTCGCAAGGAACCCCCGCACGCACTCCGACGCGCAGGTGGCGCAGATTGCGGCCAGCATCGCGGAATTTGGCTTTAACTGCCCGGTCCTGGTGGATTCCAAAGCCGGGATTGTGGCCGGGCATGGGCGCCTCTTTGCGGCGCGGAAGCTGGGCCTCACCGAAGTTCCAGTGATTGTGCTGGACCACCTGGGCGAGACCCAGCGGCGCGCCTTTGCCATCGCCGACAACCGCCTCGGGGAGCTGAGCGGCTGGGACGATGAGCTGCTGGCGCTGGAACTGAAGGACCTGGTGGACGCCGGTTTTGACGCGACCCTGACCGGCTTCGAAGACGGCGAGGTGGCCGCGCTGGTGGCCGCCCTGGAAGGGGGCGAACAGGAGGCCGAGCCGGACGAAGAGATCCCCGAGGCGCCGGCGCAGGCGGTGACGCAGCCGGGGGACCTGTGGCTCATGGGTCCGCA
>VFZS01000683.1 GCA_016871095.1 Acidobacteriota bacterium | reverse complement strand
GTTCCACGTCCTGTACTCGCAGCAAGCGCGGCCTTACAGCTTCTGGACTGTCACGATTCTGGTTTCCTGCATAGCCCTGGTGCGAGCGCTGCGGCTGGGGCGGCGCCGGGACTGGGTCTGGTACGGCGTAGCGGTGATCGTGGGTCTGTACACCCACCTGCTGTTCTGGCTGGTGCTGGCGGCACAGGGTATCTGCGTGGCGGCCGGCACGCTGGATCTGAAAGCGAGGCCGCGGCGGCTTCCGCCCGCCTGGGCGCGATACCTTCAGGTGCTCTTGGGAGCGGCGCTGAGCTTCGTCCCCTGGGCCCTGGTTATCATTCGCGGGCGGCGGATCGCCCACGACAACCTGAACTGGATGGAGGCGGGTGGCGCACCTCCAGTGGTGGTGAAGGCGTGGTTGGGAGGGATCGCCTCAGTCTTCGTTGACAGCGCGGAACTTCGTACTCGTCTGACGAGGGAAGGGGTGGTGGCGCAGCCGGCCGTCCTGCCCTTCCTGCTGGCCGGTCTGCTGGTGGCCTATGGGTTAGTGTTCGCGGTCCGGCGGAGCGCCCCACCGGGCCGCTGGCTCATCACCGGCCTGTTTGTGAGCACGATGTTGCCGCTACTGCTGGCGGACGGGCTGTTGGGAGGCATGCGCTCGGCGGTGGGGCGATTCCAGATCCCGGCCTACCTGGCGGCGCAGTTCGCGGTCGCCTACCTGCTGGCCAGCAAGAGCGAGTCGCAGGGGGTCTTCCGGCGGAGGGCCTGGCAGGCTGTGGCCGCGGTGGTGCTGCTGGCCGGTGTGGTTTCCAGCGCGGCGAATTCGCGCTTGCTATGGACTTGGGACAAGCGGGAACGCACCGACCAATTGCTGGTGGCCGAGGTCTTGAATCAATCCCGGCCGGCCCTGGTGATCACCCATGCAACGATGGAGAACTTCGTGCGTACCCTGGTTCTGAACCGTCTGGTGGATGCCACGGTGCGGTTCCACTACGCGCCGGAGCCGGGCCGTCCCCGGATCCAGGGGGAGGGCCGCGAAGTCTTCGCCTTCCATGCGTCTCGACCGCTGCGGCGGAGCCTGGAGAGCGAGGGCTGGCGGTTCGAGCCGGTGCCCAGGCTGCCGTACCTGTGGCGTTTGAAACGATAGGGAGAATTGCGGGGAAGCGGTTGGACCGTCCCGGCTCGCACGGAGCTGCGGTATCATAGCACGCGGGCCTATGGAACTCACCAGACGTAGTGTATTGGCCGGGGCAGGTGCGCTCGGCGCAGCCAGCGCGCAGGAGGCGGGCGCGCAGCGGCTGAGCCTGGCCAAGCTGCAAGGCTGGGAGGCGCTCGGCTACGGCATGTTCATCCATTTCGGGATGAGCACGTTTGTGGGGCGCGAGCTGCCCGACGGGCGCTCCCCGGCGTCCCTCTACCAGCCCGACAGGCTGGACGTGGACCAGTGGATCCAGGTGGCGCGAGACGCCGGAATGAAGTACGCCGTGCTGACGGCCAAGCACGTGGCCGGGCACTGCCTGTGGCCCAGCCGGCACACCGACTACACGGTGGCCAAGAGCGGGCACACCGCCGACGTGGTGGAGGCGTTCGTCAAAGCCTGCCGGCGCCGCGGCCTGCTGCCGGGTCTGTACTACTGCTCCTGGGACAACCATCACCTGTTCGGGAGCCTGACCCCCAGTTTCCGGCAGAAGGGTGAGCGGGCTTACACCACCTCGCTGTATCAAAGCTTCCAGACGGCGCAGGTCACCGAACTGCTGACCGAGTACGGGCCCATCGCCGAGATGTGGATCGACATCCCGGAGGTGCTGGGCCGCGGCTACCGCACGTTCCTCTACCAGCACATCGCGCGGCTCCAGCCCGACTGCGTGATCATGATGAACAGCGGCATCTCGGACCAGGCCACCTACAATGTGGAGCGCAACTGGCCTTCCGACCTGATCGCCATCGAGCGGCGGCTGCCCCCGCCGACGGGCCACGTCAAGTGGCGAGAGATCGAAGGTAAGCGGCGCTACCTGCCGGGCGAGGTCTGCGACACGCTGGGTAAGGAGTGGTTCTGGACGGAGGCGGACCGCCCGCGCCCGGACCAAGAACTGGCCGGCATCTGCCGCGAATCCCGCCGCCGGGGCGTGAATCTGCTGCTGGATGTGGGTCCCGACCGTCGCGGGCTTATCACCGGCGAGTGCCGGGACACCCTGTTCCGGCTGCGCCAGAACGCCGGGCTGTGATCAGTCCGCGGCTGCCACGCGCACCTTGCGGGCTTTGAGCCGGGGCAGCGCCTCGGGGTTAAGCACCCGCCCGACCAGGTTAACGGCGCTGGCGGCGCGGCACTCGTCGCCCTGGCTGGCGGGCGTGGGTCCCCAGAACAGGCACAGGCAGGCGCCCGCCGGCCAGTAGGCCACGGTGCCGGGTTCCACCACCTCGCGGGCGTCCTTCTCCTGGGGCGCCTTCACCGGCACCGAGAAGTAGAATTCCGCGCCCCAGTAACTGCCCGAGGACTCGATGGGCAGCGCTTCCAGGATGCGCCGGGCGGTCTCGGAAGAGTTGAGCTCGGCCTCGACCACGATGTCACCGAGCGTGAAGTTGACGCGAGCCATTCATTGCCCCACGATCACGCCGCACACGATGCGGGCGCCGCTCCCGCCGGTCGGGTCGGTCTTCAGATCGTCTTTGTCGGCATGGATGATCAGGGAAGTGCCGCCCGGCTTCAGCAGCGAGCCGGCGTCCTTGCCCAAAGTGACTCCATGAAGTGGGATGCGCACGCGGGCCGTCCCATCGGGACGCACGGTGAGATTCTCCATGTCTCCGGCGTGAGCGCCCTCGGGGTTATGCAGCCCGTGCTTCTTGCCGGCCGGGTTGAAGTGGCCGGCCGCCGACTTGAACTCCGGCGGCTCGCACTTGCCCGCCTCGTGAATGTGCATGCCGTGCTCGCCCGGGGGCAGGTTGCGTACGTT
>VFZS01000682.1 GCA_016871095.1 Acidobacteriota bacterium | reverse complement strand
AACCAGCGCTGCCAGGATCTGGGCTTCTTCCTTACCCGGGAGGAGCTTAATGCCGTCTACGAGCGGTTCACTGCCATGGCCGACCGCAAGAAGGGCGTCACCAACGAGGAGATCGCCGCCCTCGCGCGCGAGGTGCTTGCTGCGCAGCCCGTCAGCCGGTAGCATGTAGCATGTAGCATGTAGCTTGTGGATGGCGAGGTGGCCTCCGACAAGCTACCGGCCACGGGCTACAAGCTACATGCTACAAGCTACATGCTACAAGCTACAAGCCACAGGCGATAACGTACACCCATGAACCTCAACATTCTTGTCCTCCCCGGAGACGGCATCGGCGAAGAAGTCACCCGGGAAGCCGTCCGCGTGCTCCAGCACGTCGCGCGCAAGCACCGCCACACGCTCCAGCTCACCGAAGGACTGCTGGGCGGAGTGGCCATCCACCGCACCGGCACTCCTTTGCCGGACGAGACCGTCCGCCTGGCCGTCGATGCCGATGCCACGCTGCTGGGAGCGGTGGGCTTGCCCGAGTTCGACACCGCGCCGCCCGAGCGGCGGCCCGAGAAGGGCTTGCTGGGCATCCGCAAGGCGCTCGGCGTGTTCGCCAACCTGCGCCCGGTGCGAGCCTATCGTGCCCTGCTCGATTCCTCGCCCCTCAAGAACGCCCTGGTGGAAGGCACCGACATGATCATCGTGCGGGAGCTTACTGGGGGCATCTACTACGGCACGCCCCGCGGCATCTCCGGCGCCGGCGCCGAGGAGCGGGCCGTCAACTCCATGGTCTACACCCGCCCGGAGATCGAGCGCGTCGCCCGCATGGCCTTCACCCTGGCGCGCGGACGCCGCCGCAAGGTCGCCAGCGTGGACAAGTCCAACGTGCTCGAGAACTCGCAGCTCTGGCGCCGCGTGGTCACTGAGATCGCCGCCGAGTTCCCCGAGGTGGCCCTCGAGCACATCCTGGTGGACAACTGCGCCATGCAGTTGATCCTAAACCCGCGCCGCTTCGACATCGTGCTCACCGAGAACATGTTCGGCGACATCCTCAGCGACGAAGGCGCGGTGCTGGCCGGCTCCATCGGCATGCTGCCCTCGGCTTCCATCGGCGCGCGCAAACCCTCGGGCGCCTGGGTAGGCCTGTACGAGCCGGTGCACGGTTCGGCCCCCGATATCGCCGGGCAGAACAAGGCCAACCCGCTGGGCGCTATCGGCTCGGTGGCCGCCATGCTCGAATACAGCTTCGGGCTGAAGGAAGAGGCCGCCGCCATCAACGCCGCCGTCGAGGCGGTGCTCGATAGCGGCCGCGTCACAGCCGACCTGAAGCCCGCGGGAGCGCCCGCCACCACCAGCCAGGTGGGCGACGCGGTCATTGAGGCACTTTCATGAGCGCACCCCGAACCATCATCGAGAAGATCTGGAACGCGCACGTCGTCACCGAGGAGCCGGGCGCGCCGGCGCTGCTCTACATCGACCTGCACCTGGTTCACGAGGTGACCTCGCCCCAGGCCTTCGCCGGCCTGCGCCAGCGCGGTTTGAAAGTGCGCCGGCCGGATCGCACCCAGGCCACGGCGGACCACAACGTGCCCACCACCGACCCGCCGCTGCCGGTCACCGACCCGGTTTCCGCCGCGCAGATCGAGCAGCTTGAGATCAACTGCCGCGACTTCGGCGTCCCTTGTTACGGCCTGGGGCATCCGTGGCAGGGCGTGGTGCACGTCATCGGGCCCGAGCTGGGCCTCACCCAGCCCGGCATGACTATCGTCTGCGGTGACAGCCACACCGCCACCCACGGCGCTTTCGGCGCGCTGGCCTTCGGCATTGGCACCAGCGAGGTCGAACACGTGCTGGCCTCCCAGTGCCTGCTCCAGCGCAGGCCCCGGACCTTCCGCGTCGAGGTCACCGGCTCGCTTCACCCCGGCGTCTCGGCCAAGGACATCATCCTGGCGCTCATCGCGCGCATCGGCGTGGGCGGCGGCACCGGGTGCGTGATCGAATACTGCGGCACGGTCATACGCGGGCTCTCCATGGACGAGCGCATGACGGTGTGCAACATGTCCATCGAGGGCGGGGCGCGCGCGGGCCTCATCGCTCCGGACGACACCACTTTCGAGTACCTGGCCGGCCGCCCCTTCGCTCCTCAGGGCGCCGCCTGGGACGCTGCCATCGCCCGGTGGCGCGAGCTGCCCACCGAAGACGGCGCGGTATTCGACAAGCAGGTCACCCTGGACGGCGCTTCTCTCGAGCCTATGATCACCTTCGGCACCAGCCCCGGCATGGGTATCCCTATCACGGCGCCGATCCCCCATCCCGCACAGGCTGCCGATCCGGAAACGCTGCGCAAGGCGCTGGGCTACATGGGTCTGGAGGGCGGCAAGCCGCTCCTGGGCCGTCCAATCGACGTGGTCTTCATCGGAAGCTGCACCAACGGCCGCCTGGTGGACCTGCGCCAGGCCGCCTCGGTCATGAAAGGCCGCAGGGTGAAACCAGGCGTGCGCGTGCTGGTGGTGCCCGGCTCGCAGCAGGTCAAGCGCGAGGCCGAAGCCGAGGGGCTTCATGAGGTCTTCCGCGCCGCCGGCGCCGAGTGGCGCCAGCCCGGCTGCTCGATGTGCATCGCCATGAACGGCGACATGCTCGCTCCCGGCCAGTACTGCGTGGCAACTTCGAACCGCAATTTCGAAGGCCGCCAGGGACCGGGCGGGCGAACCCTGCTGGCCAGCCCTTTGACCGCCGCGGCCTGCGCCGCGACCGGCGTCATCACCGACCCGAGGACCCTGCTATGAAGCCCTTCGAGAAGTTCACCAGCCGCCTGGTTCCCTTGCCCATCGACAACATCGACACCGACCAGATCATTCCGGCTCGCTTCCTCAAAGTCACCACCAAGGAAGGTTTGGCGGATGGGCTTTTCTGCGACTGGCGCTACGACGCCGAGGGCCGCCCCAAACCGGA
>VFZS01000681.1 GCA_016871095.1 Acidobacteriota bacterium | reverse complement strand
GTTGTCACGCGCGCGCTCGGGCAGCGCGGCGGCCCGGATGATGCCCACGATCCGGGAGAGATGGCGATGGGAATGCTGCGGCCCCTCGGTATCGACGTGGAAGCGCGTGGCGCGGAGCCCCTGGCGGCTGGCGGCCTCGAACCGCACTCGCGCCCCGATGCCCAGCGACTCCAAGGCCGTGGTCAAGGCCGTCCGGTCAGCTCCGGCGTCGGCCAGCGCACCCACCAGCATGTCGCCGCTGATTCCGGAGAACGTGTCCAGGTAGCAGATCTTCATGAGAGCAGTTGCGGAAGCAGCACCCCGGCGGGCCCCCGCAGCGAGCAGTCCACGTGGGCGGAAAACGGGGTCTCCTCGGGGTTGACTTCGATCACCCTGGCGCCGGCGGCCTTGGCCGTCCAGGTCAGGCCGGCGGCCGGATAAACCACCGCCGAAGTCCCCACCACCAGGAAGACTTCGGCCGAAGCGGCGGCCTGCCCGGCGGCCTCCCAGACCCGCGGTGGCAACGCCTCTCCGAACCACACGACGCCAGGCCGCAGCAGGCCGGCGCAATCGCAGCGGGGCGGCAGCTCGGGCAGCGGCGTCCGCTCGTCGCGCTGCTCGCGGCCGCAGCCCAGGCAGCGCAGCGTCCAGATGTCGCCGTGGAGCTTGAGGAGGTTGCGGCTGCCGGCGCGGTCGTGCAGGCCGTCCACGTTCTGGGTGATCAGGGTGAAATCCGCGACGCGCTGCTCCAGTTCGGCCAGCGCGTGGTGGCCGGGATTGGGAGAGGCGGCGGCGATCAGTCCGCGCCGCCAGTCATACCACTCCCACACCAGGCGGGGGTCGCGCTGGAAGGCTTCGGGGGTGGCCAGTTCCTCGGGGCGGTATTGCCGCCACAGTCCTCCGGCGCCCCGGAAGGTGGGGATACCGCTCTCCGCCGAGATGCCCGCTCCGGTCAGCACCGCCACCGAGCTCGCCGCCTGGAGCCACGCCCGCGCCTGTTCCACAAACTCTCATTATCGCGTGGAAGCGCGCGCCCGCGGCGAACCAAGCTACGGCAGGCTCTGCTCGAGCACCTGGCTGGCCTGCTGCTCGCGGAAAGCGCGCAGCTTCTGGCGCAGCTCGGGATGATGGTTGGCCAGGATGGAGACCGCCAGCAGGGCCGCGTTGACGGCGCCGGACTTGCCGATACCCAGCGTACCCACCGGAATGCCGCCCGGCATCTGCACGATCGACAGCAGCGAATCCAGGCCCTTCAGGGCCGGGCTTTCCATGGGCACGCCCAATACCGGCAGCAGGGTGTGCGCCGCTACCACGCCCGCCAGATGCGCCGCGCCTCCCGCCCCGGCAATAATCACCTCCAGGCCGCGCTGCTGGGCGGCTTGCGCATAGGCCATGGTCTGCTCGGGCGTGCGGTGGGCCGACAGGACTTTCACTTCGCAAGGAACTTCAAAGCGGGCCAGCATTTCGGCGGCGTGGCGCATGGTCTCCCAGTCCGACTTGCTGCCCATGATCACCGCCACCAGCGGCTTGGCGTCCGGCTGCATCCCAACAGTCTACACACTGAGGGGGGCAGGATGCACGCACCACCACCGCCGGCCGCGAGAGCCGGGACTCAATCCGCCACGAGCAGCCATCCGCTCCATGCAGGTCTCCTGTAGCCGGGATCGCGTCCCAGGGTCAGCCGGGCCACTTGCTGACGCGCGTGGCTCGGAATCACCTGCCGAGCTGCGACCGGCAGGGAGCGGCCGCCCAACAAACGTGTGCGAACGGCTAGGCGCGGGCTTTCTTGGCCAGCGACACTTCCTTGAAGACGTCTTCGCCGAGGTCCACCGCGTTGCCTTCGAGCTGAGGCACCTGGGTGAAGCCCCCCCGCGCCACGGCGGTGCTGACCAGGCTGTCCAGCTTGCGCCGTGAAATCCTGGCGCTGGTCCGGCGCAGGGCCTTGAAGAAGTGGTAGGAGAACACACCGCGGTGGGTTCCGTCGATGGCGGTCTCCGAGGCGGTCTGGTTGCTCCGGCAGGCCGCCCACAGGACCCACTTCATGTCCGAGACGACCACGGCTAGTCGCGTGGCGGCGGCCTTCATGACCCCCCGCGCGGGCAGACTGGGATTGGAGTTGATGAAGAAGCTGGAATCCAGCGGCGGATCCACGTAGCGCACCGTGACCTGCTGCCGCTCCGGCAGCGCGGCCATGGCGGCCAGGTCGCGGGTCCCCGTGCCGGAGTGACAGGAGTCCAGGATGGCCTCCAGTACCACGCCGGGCTTCAGGGTCTGAAACATCTGCTGGAAGTCGTCGTCGCGGATCATCCCCGCGGTGGCGTAATCGTGGGGGCAGATGGTCTCGTCCAGGCCGTCGATCTCCTCGTCCCCGCCGATGTTGGGGAGCTGAGAGCCGTGGCCCGAGTAGTGAAAGATGAGCCGGTCCACGCCCGCCGTGGGAGTCAGCAACCACCGCAGGCCGGATATGATGTTGGCCCGGGTGGCGCGGGCATCGGTGAGGATGCGCAGGTTGCGCGGGCTTGGTGAGACGATGCCCAGCGCCACCAGGGTGCTGGCGGCGTCCTGCACATCAGGAACGCATCCCCGCAGGTCCGGACCCCCCGGTCCGACGGGTGCGTAGTCGTTGATTCCAACCAACAGGGCCTTGGCTGGCATTGAACAATACCTCCCCTCTTCAGAATGGTGGGTTAAGCATCAAGGCGGCGCAACGGCCGCCTGCACTCAGTCTACAGCAGATCCGAGCGGCACGGGAATAGGTCGAGGGCCTTACTGGCTGCCGCCTGTCTACCCGAGCGAGGCCGCTAGCCAGGGCCGCGGATCAAGCTGGTATCCTGGTATCAATGCGGGATTTCGGAGAGGCTCCGTTCCTGGTCATATGGGAAGTGACCCGCGCCTGCGACCTGGCCTGCGTACACTGCCGCGCTTCGGCGGACCCGCTGCGCCATCCCCAGGAACTGACCA
>VFZS01000680.1 GCA_016871095.1 Acidobacteriota bacterium | reverse complement strand
TGATTCCGCCGCCGGGATCCGGCGGCTGAAGCCGCCGGCTAAGTTCTGCCCTCCCTTTGGGAGGAAAACGATAGGCCACCAGAAGGTTGTCCCCTTATTTGTGGGGAGCTGTACTTAGCATCATGCCGTCCGGCGATCTAGCGTTGTAGTGCTAGCCCGCATTTCTCACCACTCCCCCCGGGTGCCGGCTGACTGCGGGATTTGTGGTGGACCCTGGTTCCAGGGGGCGTCAGAGAGGCTTGGCGTGCCGGGGTGGCGACACCACCCCCTTACCCCCACACGCGGAAGGGGCTGTGCGGGCAGCGAGTTCGCAGGGTTTCAGCAACGCAGGGGGATGGCTTGGGGGCCTCGGACCAGGCGTCCGAGGCGGTGCCAGACTTCGCGGAAGAGCGTCTGGTAGGGGTAGCTGCTCGCCATCGAGACCCACACGCGCCGCACCGAGACCCGCACGGCGGCTCCGATCTTCAGGAGCTTCAGGCGGATGGTGTCGCAGCGGGCCCGCGCCATCGCCGTCCCGGCCAGGCCCACCCGCCGCACGGCCTGGAGCAGGACGTAGGCCAGCGAAGAGAACCAGAGGCGAATCTGGTTCGCTCGGAGCGTCTCCGCACTGGTGCGGTCCGCGAAGAGGCAGAGCTGCTGCTCCTTGATCCGGTTCTCCATCTCGCCGCGGGCACAGTAGAGGTCCTCGTAGAGGGCTCGCGCACCCCATGCCTCGGGCGAGAGCGAGGTGACGACGAACCGGGGGTTCGGGCCATCCGCCAAGTGCTCGGCCTTGCCCACCACGCGCCGCTCCCGGCTCCAACTGTCGAGGGTGCGGTAGCGGAAGTCGTGGAACACGCGCGCCGGCTCGTGGGTGGCTTCCCACTGGGCCCGGGCCGCGGCCAGTGCATCGCCGAGGAGCGCGACGAGCCGCGAGTTCTTGGCCAGGCCGAAGACGTAGTCTACGCCGTTCGCCTCGCACCAGGCCATGATCCCCTCGCGCGCAAAGCCCGAATCGCCCCGCACGGTGATCCGCACGTGCGGCCACCGCAGGCGGATCATCGGCACGACCCACGCCAGCACGTCCTCCGTTCCTGCACTCGCGTCGATGTTCGACGGCCGCAGCTTCGCCACCAACAGCTCCTCCCCGCAGAACACGTAGAGCGGCAGGTAGCAATACTCATCGTAGTAGCCGTGGAAGAACCGCCCCTCCTGGTGCCCGTGCACCGGGTCGTCCGTCGCGTCGAGGTCCAGCACGACTTCCGCCGGCGGCGCCGCCCGGCTCTCCAGGAACACCTCCACGAACAGCCGCTCCGCCGCCGCGAAGTCCAACTCGATCTTCTTGTAGCGCCACGACCCCTCGTCGGCACGGGCATCGGCCGGCGTCAACTCCAGGCGATTCAGGGTCGCCTTGCCCGCCAGTGGGCGCCCCTTGTCCTGCTCACGCCGCCGGTCCAGACCCTCCGGGTCCGTCTTCCCCACCACGCTCGCCAGCAGCGGGTCGCGGCTCAACTCGTCGTGGTCGTTGAGGTCCTCGTAGCCCTGCGTCAGCCCGTAGACCCGTTGCCGCAACAATGCCAGCAGGGAGTGTTCGGTCCTCTCCGGGTCCCGCCCGTCCCGGAAGCATCCCGCGAACCGCTCCAGAAGCCGCGTCCCCTCATCGGCCCTCGCCACCAGCAGTGCCCCTGCGTCGGAAGCGATCTGGCCGCCCCCGAAATCCGCCACCACATCCCGAGACCCGAGCCGCTTGAAATACAACTGCTCTGCGCTACACTGTGTCATTGCCAGGTCGTCCTTTCTCTTGGCTATAAGCCGTTGCGAACAAGCGGATTATAGCAGAAAGACGACCTGGCACCCAGGGGAGTGGTGAGAAATGCGGGCTAGTTGCCAGACCTCCGCCCCACCCGTCTTCGCGTGGCCGACGAAGCCCCGCTACGGCGGGCGAAGTTGGCTGGGGCAAGGCGAGTGGAGGCGACAGGCTCCGATGGCACGGGCAGTTCGTAGTGCGAACTTCGCCGAGCACGCACCGGATACGGCCTGGGGCCGCGCCACGAACTCCCGCCGAAAGACGAGAGGGGCTCAGGGCCTCTCCTGGCCCGTCCTGAGGCGCCCGCGCGATGTAAGCCCTTGTGAGTCCATTGGTTGGGGAGCCCTGACATTTGCGGAGTTGTTCAACTCCGCAAGCGAGCGCGCCGCCCTTCCGCGCCTGGTGCGCCGTCAGCGCTCGTTGTGTTCGCAAGGCACCGCAACGCCAGGTCTGCCCCTGCCGCCAACTCAGGGCGGGTGAGTTCCTGGACCGTGGACGTTCCAACATTCTACAGAATGATTGAATGTCGCTCGGGGGTGAGCGTGGCCACGGGAGGCGCAAACCGATCTGCGGCCTGAGCAGTAAGAAACTGGCTCATCCGACTGAAGCGATCTTCGGGGGCTGCCGCCCGGTGTGGGGAGGGCGCCAACCGCCCCCGGCCCCGCGGCCCCGTGCCTGGCACGCTGTTGTGCACCGTGTCTTCCAGGTATCGAGGTGAAGGGGGAGAAACGTTCGGGGGATACCCGGCCGGGCGCCGTAACCGACAGGGCGCCAATGGCTTACGTGACAGGGCCATTCACGTTCTCCCCCTTCACCTTGATAGAGGCCGGCGGTGCAAACGGCGTGCCAGGCATGGGGCCGGGGGCCGGGCCGGCGCTGACTGCACGAGGGTGGAGCCGGGCAGAAGTTCGCTTCAGTCGGATGAGCCAAGAAACTACCTCAAAACCCACACGGGCTGCGACGCCGCGCCGCTCGCCAGCGAGCGGCAGCGTCTGGCCGCAGGCTAGGAGCACGGCGGCGCCAGTCGCCGGCGAGTGGCGCTGATGCAACGGAGAGCATCCTTCGCTTCGCTCAGGACTGACGACGTGCGACAACGCCTGCGGCCAGAAGTCGCGGTGTCCCTGCGGGTTGCGGCGGCATCGCGCCGCTCGCCGGCG
>VFZS01000679.1 GCA_016871095.1 Acidobacteriota bacterium | reverse complement strand
CTCCGGGGACGGCGCAGCCTGTCCCCGTCTCATTACACCACAGCGCCCCGCCGCCGCCGAGCGGACGGGCCTGTTCGGGCGGGATCGGGGGCTGAATGGGGAAAACCGAGGGTCGAGGGGCCGGCCTAAACCCGGGACAGGCCAGGGTGTCCCTCCGTGGACACCCCGGCCTGTCCCAGGGTTCAAGGTTTCTTCGGCTCGGGCGTAGGCACCTGTTCGCCGTACTTGATCTGGATGTCGCTCTTGAACTGCTTGTAGTCCTCGTAGCGCACGGTCATGCGGATGCGTTGCGGGCCGCTCTGGAAAGCCAGCGTGTCGTCGGCCCGGGTGTAGGTGGGGAACCAGTACTTCTTGTCGATCTGCTCGCGGTAGGTCTCGAACTTGGGGAACTGGTTGTCGTAACCCTTCTTGAGCAGGCCCACCCCGCGCCCGTAGCTCTTGACGATTTGCAGGTCGCGGTCGTCCACCCAGATCATGCCCTGGAAGTAGCGCTGGCCCTTCTCCATCTTCTTGGGCTTGACGGCGAACAGGTAGCAGGGGATCTCGTCGGCCATCTGCCGTCCCAGGTAGCGCACCCAGTAGCCGCCGATGTCCTCGCTGGTGAGCACAAAGGGCTGGACGTTGCGCAGGTCCTGCTCGTCCTCGGGGGTCAACTGGATGTTGCGCAGCGTGGCCACGGGAGCGCGCACCACCCGCTCGGTGCGCTTGCCCTCGGGCGAGAAGATAATGTCGGTGACCATCTCCCAGCGGCCCCGCGGGGCGCCGTCGGAATCCAGCTCCTGGAGCCGCGCGCTCTGCCGGTAGGTGTAGTTCTCGCGCGCCCGGGCGAACTCGCTCTCCTTGGCGGCGAATTTGGCGATGATCTCCTGGACCTGCGCCTCGCTCAGCGGCTGCTCGTCGGCCTTGCTACGGCCCTCGGCGCCGGCGGCTTCGAGACCGGCCGCCAGGAGCAGAAGGGCGATTCCCAGTGGTGACATCCTACTCTGATTATAATGACCCAAATGACCGACTGGAAACTCCTCGCCGCCGCCCGCGGCCTCGCCGTCCCGGAGGCGGAGCTGGAACGAATCTGCGCCGTGCTCACCGGGTTGGAGACCGCCTTCCGTCCGCTGGTGAAGACCATCCCGCCGGAGACCGAGCCCGCGCCGGTCTTCGCCTGCGCGCCGGAGGTGAGCCGGTGACCATTCTCGAAGCCGCCGCCGCGCTGCGCGCCGGGCAGGTCTCCTCGCTCGAGCTGACCCGCGCCGCGCTGCACCGCATCGCCGCCTCCGACAGCGCCCTGCGGTCCTTCATCACCGTCACCGTCGAGAGCGCCCTCCAGCAGGCCCGCGCCGCCGATCAGGAGCTGGTCAGCGGGCCGGACCGCGGGCCGCTGCACGGCATCCCCGTGGCGGTCAAGGACGTCTTCTGCACTCGCGGCGTGCTGACCACCTGCGGGTCGAAGATCTTCGCCGATCACGTGCCGGACCACGACGCCGCGGTGGTGGAGCGGCTGCGCGCGGCCGGGGCGGTGCTGGCGGGCAAGACCAACCTGCACGAGCTGGCCTACGGCATCACCTCGTCGAACCCCCACTTCGGAGTGGTGCGCAATCCGTGCGATACGCAGCGCATACCGGGAGGCTCCAGTGGCGGCTCGGCCGCCGCCGTCGCCGCCGGCATGGTCTTCATGGCCATGGGCAGCGACACGGGCGGCTCCATCCGCATTCCGGCCTCCTTCTGCGGTTGCGTCGGACTGAAGCCCACCTACGGCCGGGTGAGCCGCTACGGGGTGATGCCGCTGGATTTCAGCCTCGACCATATGGGGCCGCTCACCCGCTCGGTGCGCGATGCCGCCCTCACCTTGCAGGCGCTGGCGGGGCACGATCCCCGGGACGACACCTCCAGCCGCGAGCCGGTCCCGGACTACCTGCCGCCGGAGGACCCCAGCCTGGCGGGGCTGCGCCTGGGGCTGCCCGAGAACTTCTACTTCGACCAGGTGCAGGAGGAAGTCGCGGCCGCGGTGCGCGCGGCGGCGGCCGCAGCGCAAGGACTGGGCGCGCGTGTGTCCTCCGTGCGCGTGCCGGATATCGCCGGGCTGAACACGGTGGCGCGCATCATCCTCTACGCCGAGGCCTCCGCGGGCATGGAGCCTTACCTCGAGCGCCGCGAGGATTTCGGCGAGGATGTGCGCTCGCTGCTCGAGCAGGGGCGTCTGGTGGCGGCCACCGACTACGTCAACGCGCAGCGGCTGCGCCGCATGTTTGTCGGACAATTCCGGGCGCTGTTCCGCGAGGTGGATGCCCTGCTGACGCCCGCCACTCCCATCACCGCGCCGCGCATCGGCCAGGCGGAAGTGGACATCGGCGGTCAGAGCGAGGACGCGCGGCTGGCCTCGACCCGCCTGGTGCGGGGCATCAACGCGCTGGGCTTGCCGGCGCTCTCCGTGCCCTGCGGCGCGGACAGCCAGGGGCTGCCCATCGGGCTACAGATCATCGGGCGCCCCTTCGAGGAGGCCCTCATCCTGCGAATCGGGGCGGCCCTGGAAGCCGCCGGATCGGGGACAGGACCGGGGACAGGCTAGGGTGTCCCCCGTGGACACCCCGGCCTGTTCCCGGGGCCATAAGCACTATAATCGTTCCAGCAGGAGAGTAACCATGGACCTGAGCCGCCGCAGCTTTCTTCACTCCGGAGGGGCGCTGGCCGCCGCCTCGCAGGCCCGCACCGCCCCCAACGACCGCCTCGAAGTGGGCGTCATCGGGGCCGGCGCGCGGGCGCACGAGTTGATCGCCGCGCTGCTCCAGGTCGAGGGCGTCGAGATCACCGCCGTGGTGGACGCTTACAAGGGCCGCCTCGAGCGCGCCATCGAGCGCACGCGCGGGCGCGCCAAGCCCTACCGGAGCTACCAGGACGTCCTGGCGCGGAAGTCCATCGACGCCGTGGTGGTGGTCACTCCCGACCATTGGCAC
>VFZS01000678.1 GCA_016871095.1 Acidobacteriota bacterium | reverse complement strand
CGGCTCAATCGCTTCGACCGTCGCAGGCAGGCGCGCCCGTGCCTGTGCAGCCATGTGCCTCAGCCATCCTGTCAGGCGCTCTTCGGTGGAAAGGAGATGGGCCTGGGAAGGCGGAACGGCCTTCGCCCCTTCCTCGGCAGAGGCTTCTTCCAGCCAGGCGACCACCGCATCCAATTCCCGAAGAAGCTCTTCGTGTTCGAGGGCCAGCGAATCCAGGCTCGCCCGGCTGGCCCGGGTCGCCTCGCAAGACACGGTCAGCAGCGCCACTTCCAGGTTGAGCAAGGACTGCACGGCGCGCTGTTGGCGCGACCAATAGGAGCGGTGGCGCTGCCGGCGAGCCGCCACTGTGCGGCTGGCGCGCTCCGGCGGCCCGGAGGACCTCCCGAGCGCCGCGCCGGCCGCCGCTTCCGCCGCCGCTTCCGTCCAGTGCCGGTAACCCGCGAGCAACTCCGCTGCCCGCACTGCCTGTCGCGCCCGGTCCCGCTCCCAGCGCTGCCGCTGACGCTCGCGCGAGAACCCTTCCGGCGGCGCTCCGGACCAGACTCCCAGCCTCTCGTGTTGGACGATGTCCCACGGCTCGAGCAGGCCCAGACAGGCCTGCGCCACCACCAGTTGAAACGCTCCGTCCAGCGGCGCCCGCGCCAGATTGCGGCGCTCAAGATGTCCCGACACCACGCTGCGCAGCGGAACAGAGCGAGGCGAGCTCTGCCAGCGCCGCCAGTACCGGCGCCATCCGGCGCCCCGAGCCGGTTCGAGCAGAGCAACCAGTTCGCGGCCCGAGACTTTGGCCGCGGCGGGCAGGCGGCGGGCCAGGTTCTCCAGGGCCGTCTCGTAGTCCTGGATAGCCGACAGGATCCGCTGAAGGGGCTTGATCCTCAGGCACCGCTCCACAGGCTCCAGCAGCCAGCGCCTGCCACTCTCATCGAACAACTGCTCCAGAGCCTCGATGGTCCCCGGCGGGTTCTCCCCGAGGCTCTCCGACGACAAAGCAAACGCCACCGCGTCGGACATGGACCGCACTTCGTTCCATACCGCGGTCACCTTCTCTGCGAGGCGGCGGCTCCGGGTCTCAACCTCTTGCCGAAAACTGCGCCAGGACTCCGTCAGGTCGTCCACCTGGCCACTTCCCCCTCCCATCCGATTCGAGCGGCAAGTCCAGGCGCACAGGCGAAAAGGCCGAGATCAGGCGGTCTCTTTCTCGGCCGGGGCGGCAACGTCCTCGAACACCAGCCGGCCTCTAAGCGCCTTGAGCCGGTCGCGAAGCTGGGCGGCGCGCTCGAATTCGAAGCGCCTGGCGGCCTCGCGCATCTCACGCTCCAGATCCGCCAAGTGGCCTTCGAGCTGCTCGGGGGACAGCTTCTCGATGTCGGGTTCCTCCTCCAGCGGCACGGTCACGTAGTCGGCTTCGGCTACCGCCACCAGGCTCATGTCGATGGGCTTGATGATCGACTGCGGAATGATGTGGTGCGCCTCGTTGTAGTCCACCTGGATCTTGCGGCGGCGGTTGGTCTCCTCAATGGCCCCGCGCATGCTCTCGGTCATCACGTCGGCATACAGGAGGGCTTTGCCATTGAGGTGGCGGGCGGCGCGCCCGACGGTCTGAATCAGCGAGCCCGTCGAGCGCAGGAAACCCTCTTTGTCGGCGTCCAGGATGGCCACCAGCGAGACCTCGGGCAGGTCCAGCCCCTCGCGCAGCAGGTTGACGCCGATCAGCACGTCGAACTCGCCGCGGCGCAGGTCGCGCAGGATCTTCACCCGGTCCAGGGTGCCGATTTCCGAGTGCAGGTAGGTGCAGCGCACGCCCACTTCGGAGTAATACTCGGCCAGGTCCTCGGCCATGCGCTTGGTCAGCGTGGTGACCAGCACCCGTTCGTCGCACGCGGCGCGCTGGCGGATCTCGCCCAGCAGGTCGTCCACCTGGCCCTTGATGGGGCGGACCTCGACGGCGGGGTCCACCAGGCCGGTGGGGCGGATCACTTGCTCGGCCACCACGCCGCCCGAGCGGGTCAGCTCGTAGGGGCCGGGCGTGGCCGAGACGTAAATCACCTGGCTGACGCGGTGCTCGAACTCCTCGAAGGTGAGGGGGCGGTTGTCCAGGGCGCTGGGCAGGCGGAAGCCGTAGGCCACCAGCGTCTCCTTGCGGGAGCGGTCGCCGTGGTACATGCCGCGAAGCTGCGGGACGGTCTGGTGGCTCTCGTCGATGAACAGCAGGGCGTCGTGCGGCAGGTAGTCGAGCAGGGTCGGCGGCGCCTCGCCGGGCAAGCGCCCGGAGAAATGCCGGGAGTAGTTCTCGATGCCGTGGCAATAGCCGATCTGGCGGATCATCTCCAGGTCGTAGCGGGTGCGCTGCCACAGGCGCTGGGCTTCCACCGCCTTGCCCTGCTTCTCCAGCTCGGGGTGCCACCAGTTCAGCTCCGTCTCGATCGAGGCCAGGGCCTTCTCCCGCGTCTCCTCGCTCATGACGTAGTGGGAGGCGGGGTAAATAGGCAGCCGCAGGCAGGTCTGGCGCACCTGGCCGAGCAGCGGGTCGATCTGGGAGAGGCTCTCGATCTCATCGCCCCATAGCTCTATGCGATAGGCATAGTCCTCGCAGGTGGGGTACACCTCGATGACGTCGCCGCGCACCCGGAATACGCCGCGCTTGAAATCCTCGTCGTTGCGCTGGTAGAGGATCTCGACCAGGCGGCGGAGGATCTGCTGCCGCGGGATCTTCTGGCCCTTCTCCAGCATCAGCAGCATGCCGTAGTAAGCGTCCGGCGAGCCCAGCCCGTAGATGCAGCTCACCGAGGCCACGATGACGCAGTCGCGGCGCTCGAACAGCGCCTTGGTGGCGGACAGGCGCAGCTTGTCCAGGTCCTCGTTGATGGTGGCTTCCTTCTCGATGTAGACGTCGCTGGCCGGCAAGTAGGCTTCCGGCTGGTAGTAGTCGTAGTAGCTGACGAAGTGCTC
>VFZS01000677.1 GCA_016871095.1 Acidobacteriota bacterium | reverse complement strand
CGGCCACCTCGATAAAGGGCCGGGTGCCCCGGCCCACAGCGGCGAAGCGCCGGAAGTCGTCCAGCCCCCTGCGGGCAGCGGCCAGGTGCCCATCCCGCACCCGGCGGCTCACCGGGGCCAGAGCCGCTGCCACCTCCGTACCCACGGCCTCCAGGCGGCGCAGGGCCTCCGACGTATCGCCTGGCAGGGTCGCTTGATCAGCGGGCATCCAGGCCAATTTTTCTCGCACCAGACCGATCTCCCGCAAAGTTTCCAAGCGCAACAGATTCAGTCGGGCTCGTTCCACCCGGGACGCCCGGTCTGCCCGGCCTACCCGCGGACGGTCCAATTGGTTTAATATCTCCGCCTGCACTGACTTAGGATTAGGCACGGCCTCAAAGGTGAAGACCCCGGCCTGGCCAACTGTCTCAATCTCCACGTTGCCGAAACCAAGGATACGGGCGACTTGATTGGGTATGATGTAGCGCACATCCTTGATCATTGTCAGCTGGGCCTCACGTCGAACCTCCCAAAGAAATGGCTTTTTCTTGATCTCAATAATGCGATCATCGGTGACAACATGAATGTCGTTGTACCAGTCCACTGTTTGCCAGGCAAGCCAAAACAGGCCAGCGAGGAGCGTAGGGATTAACAGCCAGAGGGTCTGAGGCCGCAGGCTGTAAGCCACGAATATGCCCGATAGTGTTAGGGTGAGCAGTATCCAAGGAGTAATGATAGCTTCCAACAACCTCCACCAATGCTTGCGCCAGATCTTGATGTTGGGGGCCTCCACAGGACTATAGAAGATAGCTTCACGTAGAACATTCTGCCAGCCTTGCCCCGGTGCGGCCTCTTCGCTGCCGGGCACGGCCTCGGCCTCTTCGCTGGTCACAGCAATGGCTAGAGCCACCAAGTCGCGTCCCTGGGCAAGTTGCTCCAGAGCCTGCACCACGGTCTGCGAATCGCCCTGCGTGACGGCGGCGCGAATCTCTCCCTCGGCAGCATAGCGCACCAGGAGGCTGGAGCACAGGAGGAGCAAATCGCCAGGCTCAAGGAAGAAGTGAACAAAGAGTGGATCGATCTCCAACAGCGCGCCCATGGGGGCGGAGATGGGGGTGATGGGCACTCGCGCTTGGGATAGCCAGGGCGAGTCGGTGGGGATGCGATACAAGGTGCCGCGGTGCACCATATAGGCCAGGGCGGGGCCGGCCTGGGCCAGGAAGAGATCGGCGCCGCGCAGGACGGCGCAGGTGGTGCCCACGGCGATCTTCTGGTCAGACAGAGCCGCCTGGTTGGCCTGGTAAAACTGGCGGTTGGCGACCGTCAGGGCCTGTTTCAAGGCCCCAGTGATACTGGCGACCGGGGCCCGGCGGTAGGCTTCAGCGATGGTGTCCACCATCTGGCGCTCCACGTCTGGCTGGGGCCCGCGCAGCGACTCCACCAGGATGTACATGGTGCCCTTTTCCGGGCCGATGGGCAGCCGGAAGCCCGGCCCCACGCGTCCGAGGCCGGGTGCTTCTTCCTGAGACACCCCATTGACCAGATTGATCCAGGTAGTTTCAACCCTCAGCTTATCACTCATGCTTACACTTCCGTGGCGGCAAGTACACGTGCTTTCCGCGTTTCTGCTCCTGGGCTACATGATCAGCAGCGGCATACCCACCCGCCGTGAGGTGCGTATGGTCGGCCAGGATCTCATCAACAATCAGTGGTAAATCAACCCATCGTGCCGTCGGCGTATGAATAATTGGGTAGCTAATTACCGTCTCCCCTTCTATCGCTGTTCCATAGACTTCTGCAAAAGCCAGAGGAGAAACCCAGCGCCACCTAAGATGCCGATGAACAATACGACTACAGTCCCCAGGAGTGGCACGGGAACGAAGCGGATCTGATGGGGACCATAAACCCTCTCCTGCTCGCCGGCTGGAGCCAACCGCAGGGTGAAGACCAGCGGGCCGCTTTGCACCAATTGGAAGGGGAGTTGTCGTCGCTTGCCCTCCCCTACTTCCATAGAGCCGAAGTCCAGGATCGTGCTCCCCGTGACTGGCAGGCTCACAGCCAGAGGTTGGCTGAAGACCACGGTAGCCTTCAGACCGGAGAGGGCACCTGTCCCCTGGTTCGTTACTTCCAGATCCAGCGTGCCACTATCCCCCAGGCTCAAACCGGACGGGTGAGTCAGCAACACCAAGAGCGCAGGCATAGGCGGGGCCAAAGTCACCGGATTACGCTGAGGGCGGACGGTAAACCACCAGGCAATCCCCACAGCCAGGGCCAATGCCAACAGCAGAGCGCCGGCCAACAGGAACCGATAGCGCTGCCACCATGGTTTAGGCTTCTCCTGGATCTCGATGCGCAAGGCCTTCTTGCCTGACTCCACGCTCACCAAGTCGGTAAAGGCCGGAGGTACCACCGCGGGCTGGATAGCTGGCGTCACCACTCCTCCTGGCCTAGAGGAAGGCGCGACAGATTCAGCACCTTCAGTTACGCCGGCGGGCGTGCCCTTTCGCCGTGGACTCATGGCGGCCCTCCTTTCGACGTTGCTGATGAGCGCGCTCCGAAAAGGTATTCCAAGGTCGCCACGAAGGCCAGAACAGTCAACACAGCCGACACCCCGTAGCCAATCAGGCTTACCGGCGAGGGAAGAATTATAGCCAGAGCCAGGGCCGTGAGTGCCCCTGAGTAGCCCACGAGTGCCCAGGTCAAGGATGAAGCTGGTCGAGGGCGACGAGCTTGCGAGACACTTGGTCCCGTTGTCACTAGGGGAGTGCCAGCCCCACCGCAGTGTTTCTCGTAGAGTTGAGAGCCCAACTGCTGGAGCAGGAAGGGATGGCCGCCAGCCTTGCGGAGGGCTGCGTCAACTTCTTCTGGGGAGAAGGGCATGGTGCTTCGCTGAGTCAACAACTCCCGCGCCTCGGCTTCGGGCATTGGCCCCAGGTCCGCCCTGGCGAAGACGTTGTAGAACGGTGAAGT
>VFZS01000676.1 GCA_016871095.1 Acidobacteriota bacterium | reverse complement strand
TCCCCACACCTCTGACACCACAACACCACCCTCTCCCCGTCTCCCCCTCTCCCCGTCTCCCTGTCCCCTCTGCTCCCTTGCTCCCTTGCTCCTCCGCTCCTCCGCTCCTCTGCTCCCCTGCTCCCCTGCTCCTCTGCTCCGAGGCGTCCCCCACACTGGCACACGTAGCCCACCAGCCGGGCCGGCACGCCGACGACCAGGCCGTGGTCGGGCACATCTTGCGTGACCAATGCCCCAGCACCGACCATCGCGAACCGCCCAATGGTCACATCCGGCAGCACAATAGCGCCAGCTCCGATAGACGCGCCATAGCACACCCGGATATGCCCCACTTCCCAGTCGGCATCCCGCTTGAGAGTCCCATCAGGGTTGATGGCCCGTGGCAGCTTATCGTTGGTCAGACAAGCCTGTGGCCCGATGAAGGCACCATCCTCAATCGTCACGCCATGGTAGATCAGGGCGCCGTTCTGGACCTTCACTCGGTCACCGATGACCACGCCCTGGTCAATGTAGACGCCTTTGCTGATGATACACTCCCTGCCGAGGCGCGCCTCTTCCCGCACCTGGGCTTGATGCCAGATTCTTGTCCCTGGCCCGATCTGAGCCGTGGGATGGACCTCAGCCGTCTCGTGAATCATGACCATTACGTCACCAGCGCATCCACGCTGATCGCAGATGGCGTATCCAAGTCTGCCTCACTGCCCCAGCTTGCTCAGCTCCTGCTGGCTGTACACGTCCCACGGGCGGAGCTTCAGCACCTGCTTATAGGCCGCCATGGCCGGCCCTGCCTGACCAGCGTCGCGGTAGGCGTCGGCCAGGTCGCGCTGATAGTCAGCGTTGTTCGCATCCAGACTGACCCGCGCCTGCAACGCCGCCGTAGTCGCCGCCCAGTCGCTCTGCTGCCGGCAAATGCCTCCCAGCCGGCTCAGCTCCTCGGCATAAAGACGCTGCGTCTCCGGACTCAGAGCAGCGGCCGCGAACCAGCGCGGCAGGTCGCGGTACACCGCGACCTGGCACGGCTGCAGCCGCAAAGACGTGCCATAGGCATTGAGCACCCAGGCCGGCTCGTCCCGCCGCTGCCAGCTCTGGCTGTTCAGGTCGCCCACGATGTTGTCCAGCCCTGCCAGCAACGCCGCGGCCTCCTCCAGCCGGCCAGCGCCCAGCTTGATGGTCGTCTGTCCCAGAACACCGGTCGCCACCGGCAAGCCGATCAACCATAGAGTTGGGAAAAGTTGCGCTTTCAGCACCGGCGTTCAACGCTCAGCGTGTTAGCTCTTCCAATGCTTTCCGCGCCTGGGCATCGTCCGGCGCCAGCTCCAGCACCCGCTGGTAGGCAGCGATGGCCTCGGCTGTCAGCCCCATAGTCTGCAGCGCCTGAGCTAAACGCGCCTGATACTGCACCACCTCCGGTGCCGCCGCCGTTGCCGCCAGCAACTCCTTGATGGCCTGGGGTGCCCGCCCCTGCGATAGGTAAAGCTCCCCCAGCCGGAAGTGGACCTCCCCGTTCCCCGGCGCGGCGTCCACCCCCCGGCGCAGCCAGGCCTCGGCCGTGGCCTCGTCTCTCGCCCCGCGCAGGATATCGGCTGCCGACAGGTACACCCCCGCGTCCCCCGGCGCCAGCCGGGCGGCCTCCTCCAGCTCGGCAATGGCCCCCGCCGTATTTTTCCACTGCCGCCACAGCAGCTCCGCCGCGCGCCGGTGGGGGGCCGGTGACCCCGGCACGGCCTGTGCGGCCTCACGCCACGTTGTCAGCGCCTTCTCGGAGTCATTAGCCCAGAAGGAGTAGAAGTCAGCCAGGTATCCCCACAGGGTCAGGTCATCCGGGCGCAGGAGGGCCGCCGCCCGGTAGTAGCGCTCAGCCGCCGTCCAGTCGCGCTTCTCGGGCCCCTGCTCGCGGGTCTCCTCTACGTGGCGCCAGGCCCGGTACACCAGGTAAGACGGCAGGACGTCGCTGTGGCGGAACTGGGCCAGGGCCTGCTCTAACATCCCTTGCTCCAGGTAGGCCAGCCCCAGGTAGAAGTAGGCCGGACGGTGGGTCGGGTTGAGGGCCAACGCCCGCTCCAGCCAGCTAGCCGCTTGGACCGGATCGCCCCGGCGCAGGAGCCACTGGCCGTAGCCCAGGTAGGGCAGGAAATTGCCCGGATCGTGGGCCACGGCCATCTGGTATGCCCAGGGTACAGCATTCCCCGGCTCGTCTGGCGGTCGGCGGTCGGCAGTCGGCGGTCGTACCAGCTCCCACTTCATCCGGGCCACTTCCCCTTGGTTGTGATAGGCCAGGCTGGTCAGGTCGGGAGCGAAAGCCATCCCCACGAGCAGCACGCAGCCCCACAGCAGCAACCAGCTCCCCCGCACCCCGCGCCGTCTCCGGGCCACTTGTCGCTCTCGTCGTCTTTCCAGTTCAGCCCTCATCCCCAGCCCGGACACCATACCATCCCTCACCCCGCTCAGCGCTTCAATCCCCTATGCACCCTCCCCCTCACCCCTTACCTCTCACCCACCCCAAGGTCTGCAAGCCGATATCCAGCGCCGAGCGCAAGCCCTCCCAACTGTTCAGCCCCTTGAGGAAGGTCAGGATGGGTCCCGGCCGCAGGGCCCACTGGCGGAAGGCCCGCCGCTGCCAGCGCTCCAGCTCCTCGGCCTTGAGGTGAGGGTAGTCCAGCACCGTGGAGCGATCCATGTCCACGTCCTCCCAGCGGGTGCCGGGACGGAACCAACCTTTCTCAACCACCTCGCCGAAGAAGGGAGTACCAGGGTGGGGGGCGGCGATGTGGAAGAGGGCCAGGTCCAGCGGCAGCTTCTGGGCGAAGGCGATGGTCTGCCGGATGGTTTCCTCCGTCTCGCCGGGCAGGCCAATGATGAAGTAGCCCCAGTTCTTGATCCTCGCCGCTTTGGCCCAGCGCAGGGCTCGCTCCGCCTTCTCCGGGCTGATCCCCTTGCGCGCCCGGCGCAGCACCTCCTCT
>VFZS01000675.1 GCA_016871095.1 Acidobacteriota bacterium | reverse complement strand
GCGGACGGAGTGCGCGGCCGTGGCGAAGGCCCCAGCCCGCGGCGGCCCTCGCCGCCGCTTCGAGCTGCCTCCGCTGGCCCGTCGCGCGCAGCACCCGCAGAGCCTTCTCCAGCCCGAACTCGCCCCGGACCTGCCGCTGACTGCGGGGGTGCGCCTGCCCGAAGTGTTCTTCTGGGCTCCCCGCTCACCCCTCGAGCTCCGGGCCAAGATGATGGTGGTGCCCGGTTTCGACCGCGCTCCGGCGGCAGTGGCGCGGCTGGACACCCCACCCGCTCTCGAGGCGCCGTCAGAACTGCCGGGCTTGCCGGTCACGCTCCCGCCCGCGCTCCAGGCGCTGACGGAAGCCGCCTTCGGCGCGGCGGCGCGCCTGCCGCTGCGGCTGCCGCTGCCCCCGACGCCCGCGGGCGAGCTGCGTGGCTCCACCACCGAGACTTCCTCGGGGGATCCCGTCACGGTTCTGTCTCTGTCCATCGTGCCGCGGCCGTTAGGCGAGATCCTGCTCATTCCCCCGGCCAGCCAGCTCGGCGTCGCGCCGCAGGGCGGGGGAGGGCCTGGAGCGCCCGGGCCGGGCGCCGAGCGCAGCGCCGGAGGCGCGGGCGGCACTTCGGCCGCCGCCACCGGCCAGACCGCCGCGGAGGAGAACACCGCGCTGCCGCGGCCGGATGTAGCCGGCCCACTCCCCGCCATCGTCGGCGGACCGCCCGCGACCGACGAGGCTCCTCCGGCGGCGCCCTCCGCCCCAGCGTTTGGCGCGATACTAGCCGGGAACACCCGCATCCAGCACCCCGTTGCCGGCGTGTTCGATGTAGTGGTGCAATCGGCCGACGCCGACGGCCTCCCCGAGAGCGCCGGCGTACTAACGGGCCGCCCCGTGTACTCCGCCTACTTGAAGGTGGGCGGGCCGCGGGAGTGGCTCCTCCAGTACTGCATTCCCGGCGGGGAAGCCCAAACCGCCGAGGTTTCCGAAAGCGTGGTCCGCCTGGCGAGTCCCTCGGCCCTGGTGGCGCCCTACCCGCGCGTCACCTTCCGCCCGCCCCTGAAGGCACGCCCGGGCGTTCCCTACGTGGTGGTTCACGGCTTCCTCGAAACCAGCGGCCGCCTGGAGAGTCTCCGCGTGCTCGGCCTTCACGGCGCGGAGGATGCGCCCTCCCTGCTCCCCGTGCTGCACCAGTGGGAGCTGCGCCCCGCCACCCAGGACGGCCAGGCCGTGCGTGTCGAAATCCTGCTGGCCATCCCCGCCGAAGGAGAATGAGGCGCGCCGCCAGGCGGCAGAAACGGGCGGAACGGCGGGACCCTGCTCTTCTCTTTTTGTTCGCCTTCCGCCATACTCAGATCCATGAGCACAACACTGCTACCCAATCAACTCGCCAACCAACTGCTGGCAAGCAAGGCATTCTTCGAACGCTCAGCCGGGGTTCTGGATGAGGCCGACTCCGAATTCCGTCCGTGGGAGGGGATGATGACCGTCGCGCAGCAGGTCGCACATACGGCCCAGACGCTCGACTGGTTCATCGAAGGCGCCTCCCGGCGCGAAGGTTTTGACCTGGATTTCGAGAAACACGCCAGGGCGCTGGAGGGTGTGACCTCCCTCACCGCCGCTCGCCAGATGCTCGAAACGGCGTATGCGAACGCGATCCACTTCATCCGCTCGCGCAGCCCGGAAGATCTCGCCCTGCCGCTGCCGCCCGGCCCGGTCATGGGTGGTCAGCCCATCAGCGAAATCGTGTGGGCCATGGTCGAGCACACCGCGCATCACCGCGGCGCCCTGACGGTGTACTCCCGGATGCTCGGGAAAGTTCCCCCCATGCCGTACGGCGGCTGAACCGGCATCTGTCGCCGGCCAGCATCGCACCGCGGATATCGGTCCACGCTGAGGGACTGGGGATCGGGAAGCGCGTTCGGTTGGTTGCGGGGGCCTGCAACGTACCGAACGCGCTACTGCTGCCCTTCCGGCTGGAATTGCTCCGGCCGGCAGCCTAGAACAGTACCGGTGTCTCAACACGTGCTCTAGCGGACCGACTGCGAACGCAGCAGCCGTACCTCGCACTCCTCGGGTCACCCGCCTGATGGCCCTGACCCTCAAGTTCGACGACATGATCCGCCGCGGCGAAGTCCGCGACTACGCCGACCTCGCCCGCCTCGGCCACGTCTCCCGTGCCCGCATCACCCAAATCATGAACCTGCTGAACCTAGCGCCGGAGATCCAGGAGGAAATCCTGGAGGCAAGGGTGGATGAGACTGCTCACACTGCTGAGCACCGTTTTCGGGCCTTGGCATCCATGCCTGTTTGGTCGCGCCAGGTTGCAGCGTGGCGTAGAATCGTGTCCTGTCCGCCTTGTGGCGGGACCACACGGGCCTCGACTGCGAAAGCGTCCTGCCCGAATGGCTCATAAAGTCAGTGTTTGAATCTGCCGATCAACCCCACGGCGAAGATTTGACGAACACGACGGCGGGCCAGGCGGGCGCGGGCATTGGTAACGTCAACGAGGGGATTGACTTGCGGTGAACTATATGCAACTATATGCAGGATGGCGGTGGCCCATGGCCAACGGTGAACTGTCCACAGCAGAAGTTGCCCAGATGGCCGGCATCCATCGAGACACCTTGCTGAGATGGCTCCGCGAGGGCGCCGTCCCAGAGCCAAGGCGCGACCGCCACGGGTGGCGCACCTTCACGAGCCAGGAGGCGAATTGGATCGTCCAGTTCGCCAAGTCGGGCTCCGCTTCCCCGGGCCCGGTCAGCGTGACACCAAAGCAAAGCGCAGAGCTCGCGGCCCTGGACAAGATCGACTGGGACTTCGTGGACGCCAAGACCACCTACTTGACCCATGGGCTGCACCCCTACCCTGCAAAATTCATTTGTACTGGTTCAGCCGGAAATGGAGGAGCGGTGTTCTCCCGAAGCTAATTTTCCGCCCCTGCGGGGCGGGGATTTTCAAGGCATAGGGGTCTACCGATCCGA
>VFZS01000674.1 GCA_016871095.1 Acidobacteriota bacterium | reverse complement strand
AAGTAGGAGCACACTGGCATGACCCGAAGAGATTTCTTCGCGGCTGCGGCGGGAGCCCCGGCGCTACGTGCAGCGGCCCCCTCGAGGCTGCTGTTCCCGCAGTTCAACCAGCAGTTGCCGCACGCAGAGGTCACCGTTGCACGACATCGGCGAGCGCAGCAACCTGGCGCGCCGCCTGCCCAAGAAGGCCGCCGAGCTGCACGGTCTGCTGAAGCGCTGGCGCACGTCAGTGAACGCCGTGATGCCGTCGCCCAACCCGGGCTACGACGCGGCCAAAGCCGACCAGGGGTTGACAGGAACAGAACCACAGACCGAGGCGCGGCCGTAAGGGAGCGCTTTGCGCTTGCTGAGGCGCGCGCCTCGAAATGGTAACGCACGCCCTCGCCGAGCCGCGACCGCAGGGAGCGGTTCCGGCGATCCCGGCCCCTCCCCCCGGTGCTAGAATAGCGAGACGAGCGGGCTATGCGGTCCGGATCTCCGCTGGACATCACCGGTTTACTCCGCAGGTGGAGCGAGGGGGGGCAGGCGGCGCTGGCCGAACTCACCCCGCTCGTCTATGACGAGCTGCGCCGCCTGGCCCGGCATCACCTGGCGGGCGAAGGCCAGGAGCAGACCCTGAATACCACCGCCCTGGTTCATGAGGCTTGGCTTAGGCTGGTCAGAGTCAAGGACACGCACTGGCAGGACCGGGCCCAGTTCTTCGGCTTGTGCGCGCAGTTGATGCGCCGCATCCTGGTGGACCACGCCCGCGCGCGGCTGCGAGCCCGCCGGGGCGGAGGGGCGCCGCGAGTGCCGCTGGAGGAGGCGCTGCTGGTTTCCGAAGCACGCAGCCCCTCGTTGGTGGCGCTGGACGACGCGCTGACTGCCTTGTCGGCGCTCGACCCGCGCAAGGGTAGGGTGGTGGAACTGCGCTTCTTCGGCGGCCTGAGCACGGAAGAGGCTGCTGAAGTCCTGAAGATCTCGCCCGACAGCGTGAAACGGGACTGGAGACTGGCCAAAGCCTGGCTGATGCGGGAGTTGAGCGGGGCGCAGGCGCTATGACCCCGTCGCGCTGGCAGCAGGTGGAGGAGCTGTTCGATTCCGCGGTCCGGCTGGAGCCGTCTGGCCGGGCGGCGTTTCTGGGCGAGGCGTGCACCGGGGACGAGGAACTGCGCCGGGAAGTCGAGTCCATTCTGGCCTGGGACGAGCGCGCCGGACAGTTTCTGGAGTCTCCCGCGGTGGAGATGGCCGAGACGCCGCTCGATGGCGAGCCGCCCCAACTGGCGTGCGGCGAGCAACTCGGCCCCTACCGCATCATTGCACCGCTGGGGGCGGGCGGCATGGGTGAGGTTTACAGCGCCACGGATACCCGGCTGGAGCGGATGGTGGCCATCAAGCTGCTTCCCCGGCAATTCTCCCAGGATGCCGAGGCGCTGGAGCGTTTCCAGCGGGAAGCCCGCGCTGCTTCCGCTTTGAACCACCCCAACATCTGCACCCTTCACGACATCGGCGAACACGAAGGCCAGCCCTTCCTGGTGATGGAGCTGCTGGAGGGCCAGACGCTCAAAGAGCGGCTTGCCGGCGGGGCGCTGCCCGAGGCGGAGCTGCTTAACCTCGCCATGCAGGTAGCCGGCGCGCTGGCCGTCACGCATTCCAAGGGCATAGTCCACCGGGACATCAAGCCGGCCAACGTCTTCCTGGCCGCGGGCGTCGCCAAGATCCTGGATTTCGGCCTGGCCAAGAAGTGGGATAAGCCTCCTGGCTTGTCCGAGGCCACGGCTGAGACCGGCGGCGACAAGGCTGGAGCCTCATCCCACGAGCATACGGTTACCCAGCCGGGAAGCCTGGTCGGCACCGCGCCCTACATGTCGCCGGAGCAGGTCCGGGGCGAGGCCATCGATGCGCGCAGCGACCTGTTTTCCCTCGGGGCGACGCTGTACCAGGCCGCCACCGGCGCGCCTCCCTTCCGGCGCGGCACAAGGGCCGAGATTGCTCAGGCCATACTCCACGAAACTCCCGTCGCGCTCCGCCGGCTCAACGCCGGGCTTTCCCGTGAGCTGGAGCGCATCGTGCTGAAGGCGCTCGAGAAGGACGCCGCCCGCCGGTACCAGAGCGCCCTCGAGTTACAGGCCGATCTGGCGCGCTGCCAGCGCGCCCGCGAGGCATCCGGAAGGCGCCGCTGGATGTGGCGGATCGGCGCCGCGGCCTTAGTGGCATTGGGGGCGATTCTCACGGCCACCTGGCCGTGGGGCGCCGCGCCCGAGCCCCAGATACGGCGCCTGGCGGTGCTGCCGCTCGACAACCTCTCAGGCAGTCCTGACGGGGACCACTTGGCGGATGGAATCAGCGACACCATCGCCGGAGACCTGGCGAAACTGCCTGGGCTGCGGGTGATAGCGCGCGCGTCGGCCACACAGTACAAGGGAACCAAGAAGAAAGCCTCCGAGATCGGCCGTGAACTGAAGGTGGATGCCATCATCGAAGGTTCCATCGTCGGCGCCGCACAACGCCTACAGGTGCGGCTGCAACTGACTCGCGCCAGCACGGACGAACCCGTCTGGGCCGAGAGCTTCGACCTGGACCTCGGCGCCATCGAAAAGGTCCAGAGCGAGGTGGGGCGGACGGTGGCCCGAGAGCTGCGGCTGCGGCTCTCGCCTTCCCAGGAAACGCGCCTGGCGAAGGTCGGCACGAATAGCCGCGAGGCTTTCGAAACCTATCTGCGCGGGCGGCATTACTGGGCCAAGCGAACTGAAGAGGACATCCAGCGCGCAGTGACCTACTTCCGGGCCGCCATCGACGCCGATCCGGCCTATGCCGCCGCTTACGCCGGACTGGCCGACTGTTACAACCAGCTCGCCACCGTGCTGGTGGGTCAGTCGCCGGCGCGCTATCGCGCGCTGGCGATCGCCGCGGCCAAGAAGGCCATTGAGATCGACGATCAGCTCGCCGAAGGGCACGCCGCGCTCGGCTTCGCCAGGCTCTACGA
>VFZS01000673.1 GCA_016871095.1 Acidobacteriota bacterium | reverse complement strand
AGGGACCGGGCGGGCGAACCCTGCTGGCCAGCCCCCTGACCGCCGCGGCCTGCGCCGTCACCGGCGTGGTTACCGACGTGAGGACGCTCCTATGAAACCCTTCACCAAGTTCACCAGCCGCCTGGTTCCTCTGCCCATCGACAACATCGACACCGACCAGATCATCCCCGCGCGCTTCCTCAAAGTCACCACCAAAGAGGGCCTCGCGGATGGGCTTTTCTGCGACTGGCGCTATGACGCCGAGGGCCGTCCCAAACCGGACTTCATTCTCAACCAGCCGCGTGGCAAGGCGGGCCAGATTCTGCTGGCGGGCGACAACTTCGGCTGCGGCTCATCCCGCGAGCACGCACCCTGGGCGCTGACCCAGTTCGGTTTTCGCGCCGTCATCAGCACATCATTTGCCGACATCTTCCGCCAGAACTCGCTCAAGAACTCGCTGCTGCCCATTATCGTCCCGCGCGAAGTCCACGCCGAGCTGTTCGCCCTCGACCCCGAGGCAGAAGTGACCGTGGACCTGGCCGAGTGCAAGCTGCTGCTGCCCGGCGGTAGGGCCGTCGAATTCCCCATCGACCCCTTTGCCCAGCGCTGCCTGCTGGACGGCGTCGATGAGCTCGGCTACATCCTCCAGCGCGAGGCGGCGATCGCGACTTACGAAGCGACGCACCCGCCGCGCCTGAACAGACTGGCCGGGTAGGACGTCGGAGCGGCTCATGCCGTGTGCTCAACCGGGCGCTGGAAGCGACGGCCAAGACCGGGTTGGGTCTGGGCGATTGAGTCGTTGGGCAGTCGGCGGGGTACACTGGTAGGATGCCCGCTCTACTGAGGGTCCGCGGGTATCGGTTCTTCTTCTTCACGATGGAGGGCCGCGAGCCGCCGCACATCCACGTGGCTCACGCCGGACGCTACGCGAAGTTCTGGCTCGAACCGGTATCAGTCGCGGACGTGAGAGGTTTTCGCGGGCACGAGATGAGTGAGCTTCGGCTGATCGTAGTGGGGAACGCACCGTTCTTCCTGGAGAAGTGGCATGAGTATTTTGGTGGAAAACGCTGAAACACTGGCGGTAGACGTGTCGTGTTCGAGCGACACACTGTCCGTGACCTTGTCCGATGGGCGAGTGGTTTCGGTGCCTATGGTATGGTTTCCGAGGCTGGCCGACGCTTCTCCCCGGGAGCGATCGGATTGGGAACTGATCGGGGGCGGCATCGGAATTCACTGGGAGGGTATCGACGAAGACATCTCCGTGGCGAGCCTGCTCCGACCCGAGAACTTCATGAGGCTGCCCGATGGGGCGCTGGGGCCGACGGGCCGCGCCGGTCGTCCCAAGGCGAGAACGGGCCGGCAGCGCGTGTCTCGCGGCTGAGCGCCCACCTCGTTAGGCCCACATAGAGAGGCATGACCAGTGATCGTGATTGCCAACGATGACGGCAAGAAGATGGTCGAGAGGGACGAATTGTACCCGTTCCTCGAGGAGTACGCCTACCTTGCCGGTGTTGAGCTGACTCTGGTTGGCGCAGGCGAGCGCCCCGACTTTGTCTGCGAGAAGCGGGGCCGACGCTACGGTCTGGAGCTGGTGAAGGCCATGCGGGATCCTGTGCAGCGCGGCTGGGAGGTTATTCTCGGCAGCGACAGTCACCTGCACGGCCTCGACGCGGCGGCACTGGTCCAAGAGGTTGCCTACTCGAAGGACAAGAAGCGCCGTTCGCCTGGGTGGCGCTATCCGAAATCCACGATTCTCGTAATTCAGTTGGTCGGGAGCGACGGCGAGGAAATGGCCTCGTATCTTGATGATCAACTGATGGATGAGATGGCCGAAACGGGCTTTCGCGAGATCTGGATCGCCGACTACTCTCCGATGGAGCCTTACGGCACGATCCAGCTCATTGGCGTCAAACCCAAACGCTGGCGTGGCGCGCATCCACACCGATTCTACGGAATGAAGCCGTTCGGATAGGAAAGGCGGCCCAACAGCGCGTTGGAGCTGACGAGCGGCGTCGGGCCCGTCGGACACGACATAACGGTGCGGTAGGCCGCCGCACGAAGCCGGGTAGCGGCTCCTGGCCAGCCCCCTGACCGCCGCGGCCTGCGCCGTCACCGGCGTGGCTACCGACGTGAGGACGCTCCTATGAAACCCTTCACCAAGTTCACCAGCCGCCTGGTGCCCCTGCCCATCGACAACATCGACACCGACCAGATCATCCCCGCGCGCTTCTTGAAGGTCACCGCCAAGGAGGGCCTGGCGGACGGGCTGTTTTGCGACTGGCGCTACGACGCCCAGGGCCGTCCCAAGCCGGGCTTCATTCTCAACCAGCCGCGCGGCAAGGCGGGTCAGATTCTGCTGGCGGGCGACAACTTCGGCTGCGGCTCCTCGCGCGAGCACGCTCCCTGGGCGCTGACCCAGTTCGGTTTTCGCGCCGTCATCAGCACCTCCTTCGCCGACATCTTCCGCCAGAACGCGCTGAAGAACTCGCTGCTGCCCATCATCGTGCCCCGCGAAGTCCACGCCGAGCTGTTCGCCCTCGACCCCGAGGCCGAAGTCACCGTGGACCTCGCCGAACGCAAGCTGCTGCTCCCCGGCGGCCGCGCCGTCGAATTCCCCATCGACCCCTTCGCCCAGTGCTGCCTGCTCGACGGCGTCGATGAGCTCGGCTACATCCTACAGCGCGAAGCGGCGATCTCCGCCTACGAAGCCTCCCACCCCGCCCGCATCAACACCCTGGCCGGGTGAGACGTAGGGTAGGCCTCCAGGCCTGCCGCCAGCTTCCAGGCCGGCCTCTTTGGGGCGGGATTGCCCCCGGCCCGACTGCGGCGCTTTTGTTGCATCATGGTAGCAGCCGAGGAATCAGACCGATGGGCAAGCCGCTGAAGATCATTGTCGAGAAGCACGAAGATGGCTACGTCGCCTACCCGCTGGGGATCAAGGGCGTGGTGGTGGGCCAGGGGGATAGCTACGAAGAAGCTCTTGCCGACGTCAAGT
>VFZS01000672.1 GCA_016871095.1 Acidobacteriota bacterium | reverse complement strand
TACCGCCCGGTGCGCCGCAAGCTCCCCGACGAGCGCACCTCCATCACCCACAAGTTCTCCATCGCCGGCCATGAGGGCTATATCACCGTGGGGCTGTACGACGACGGCACCCCCGGCGAGCTGTTCATCACCATGGCCAAGGAAGGCTCCACCATCTCCGGCCTCATGGACGGCTTTGCCACCGCCATCAGCTTTGCCCTCCAGTACGGCGTGCCGCTCAAGTTCCTGGTGGACAAGTTCAGTCACGTGCGCTTCGAGCCGGGCGGCTGGACCCCCAACCCGCAGATCCCTTACGCCAAGTCGATCCTCGACTACATCTTCCGCTGGATGGGCGCGCGTTTCCTGGGCCCCGAGTACGCCGTCACCGAGGCCGGCGAATCGCCCAAGCTGCGCCCCACCGAACCCGACCCGCAGCAAAAGCTCCCCTTCGCCCCCATCACCGATGACGCCCCGCTGTGCTCCGAGTGCGGCTCCATCATGACCCGCAACGGTTCCTGCTACAAGTGCGCCAACTGCGGCGGCACCAGCGGGTGCAGTTGAACCCCGGATTTCACCTAAAGCTCGCAGAGGCTCCGCAAAGCACGAAGAAGACCCCTTTCCGGTTCCCACCGCGTTCTTTGCGAGACGTTGGCGCCCTCTGCGCGAGGCCTCCCGCCGCCCAAGTCAGTAGTGGTAGCGACAGGCGAGAACGCGGATCTTGGTCTCGAACACCTGGCAGACCAAGCGGTGCTCGCGGTCAATCCGCCGCGACCAGCACCCGCTCAACTCGCGTTTCAGCGGCTCCGGCTGGCCGATGCCTTCGAAGGGCTGACGCTCGAGATCCCGGATCAGTCTGATGATTCGCAAGGCCGTGGCGCGGTCGTGCTGGACCCACCACGCCAAGTCCTCAAAAGCGGCAGAGTCAAACTCCAAGCTTCTCACAAGCTTCTTCCAGAGAGAGGCCTCCCTGCCGGCTCTTGGCCTCGACGAGCCGCTGCCGCATCGCGCTGTTCTTAAGCAGATAGGCTGTCTCGCGCTCGGATTCGATCTCACGCCACAGCTCGATCGGCACGATGACGCCGACCGGGGCGCCGTTCTCATCGGAGACGTACTGGATGTCGCGGCGAGCCATCACCTCTAGTGTACTGCTTGTGGCGCCGCTGCTGACGGGGCAGGGCCCACCGAACCTGACCCCCAGCAGAAGCTCCCCTTCGCCCCCATCACCGACGACGCCCCGCTGTGCTCCGAGTGCGGCTCCATCATGACCCGCAACGGAAGCTGCTACAAATGCGCCAACTGCGGCGGCACCAGCGGGTGCAGTTAGGGCCGATTTCGCGCAAAGCTCGCAGAGAACTGCCCTTCTTTTCCCATTGCGTTCTTTGCGTGACCTCGGCGTCCTTTGCGCGAACTCTTGCCGCCCACCTGCGCGGCCGAATTCGCGCAGAGCTCGCAAAGACTCCGCAAAGCAGACCGTCAGCCCACAGGCGCCCCCTGCCAAATCGCGTACAATCCGAGTATGGAGCAGTGGCGTGAACGCATCAGCGTGGACCCACGTGTGTGCCACGGCAAGGCCTGTATCCGCGGAACACGGGTGATGGTGTCGGTCGTGCTGGACAACATCGCCGCCGGTGTCCCTCGGGAGGAGATCCTCACCAGCTACCCCGGCCTGAAAAGCGCCGACATCGATTGCGCCCTGGCCTATGCCGCGGAACTCGCCCGCGAAGGGATTGTGGACCTGCCCCTTGAGGTCGGCGTGTGACCTTCAAGATCGACGAGAACCTGCCGGCTGAAGCAGCCACGCTGCTCCGCGCTGGCGGGTTCGCGGCGGATACTGTGCGGGATGAAAGGCTCGCGGGCGCCTGCGACGAAGCCGTGGCCGACGTTGTCCGGCGAGAGAATCGGGTGTTGGTCACCCTCGACCTGGACTTCAGCAACATTCGCGCATACCCTCCGGAGGCCTATTCAGGAATCATCGTGCTGCGTGTCCGGAGACAGGACAAACGCACCGTGCTGGCCGTGTTGCGTCGCGCCATCGGGGTGTTGTCCCGGCAGTCACCTGCGGGCCAGCTCTGGATCGTGGAGATCGACCGCATCCGCTACCGCCCGGGTTAGAGCCGCCCCGGAACGCCCCTTCCGCCAACTGCGGCGGCGCCAGCGGGCGCAGGCAGGCGGATTTCGCGCAAAGATCGCAACGACCCGCCAAGCGCGCAGGGAGCCAGCTTTCTTTGCCCATCGCGTTCTTGGCGTGACCGTGGCTGCCGGCCGTTAGTTGGCTTCTTCGAGCGTCTTCCAGAACGACCTGGCGCTGTCCTGGCAGCTCTGGTAGCAGAACCAGCAGGCCAGACCCTGCAATCCCGCGGCTGTGACCTTGATGCCCAGCTTGTTCATCTCAATGTTCATTTGCCGGCCCACCCGCGCCTGCTTGGCCTTTTGTCCTGAGAATCCCCCGGTCATCTTCTTCAGCGCCTTCTGCCGGGCGATGTCCAGCGACGGCTTGTCCACCAGCGCAAGTTTCGCCTTGGCCATCACGGCGTACTCCCCGGCCAGCGAAGGCAGGTTCTGCGCGACCGTGCTGGTGGTGGTCGAGAGAACCATGTGGGCGGCGCCGGCCCGGCTCCAGTTCTCCACCACGTTGACGAAGATGGGGTAGCCGATCCCAATGACGGTCCGCACCACCAGACCGAGGGCGGCGCCCCCGGGAATCAGCCCCAGCGTGTTCAGCATGATCTCGGAGGCGAACTTGACCTCGGCCAGCCGGAAGATGATCACCCGCAGCGCTTCGTCCACCTGCTGGTTGACCTGCCGCGCCTCCTGGAAGACCCGCTTCAGATACACCATGTCGGAGTCGTACAGGTGCTGCTGGCGGTCCAGCCAGGACTTCATCACCGGCGGACCCTGGCGCGCGGCTCCCTTGAACTCACGCCACAGGCGGGGGTAGTACTCAGCGATCTTGTTGCGCACCTCGCCGGCGGCGGCGGTGTCCACCTCGACGAAGC
>VFZS01000671.1 GCA_016871095.1 Acidobacteriota bacterium | reverse complement strand
GCCAGCAACGGTCCACGAAGAAGAACTGATCGCAGGCCAGCTTCTCCTCGCAGAAGTAGTAGTTGGTCAGATAGCCGCCCAGCATTCCCACCAGCGCGCCGCCGTGTTCCGCCACCAGCAGGCAGTGCGTGTCAGGGTTCTGAAGGAAGCAGGCGCCCAGGCGGCGGACCTTCCCGGCGTCGTAGGGCAAGAAGCTGTAAGCCCCCTCGGCGTGCATGCGCGCACCCATCTCCACCAGTGGCTCCACATCCGCCGCCGTGGCCGTCCGGATCAGCATGGTGGTTTGCCCGCCGCGCGAGGCATCTCAACTCTCCTGGAGGGCCAATGGTCTCTTCTGCTGCACCAGCTTGCCGGCGCTTGCCTGGAAGCGCAGCAGCGTGGAGGGATCTTCGTCTTCCAGCAGGTAGGAAGTCACGGGGCCGAACATGGCGGCCACCTCCCGAGGTTCGCACGTGGGCAGATACACGCGCAGCACACGGGGATCGTAGAAGCGGAACAGCAGCGGATCGCCCTCCGGGTCATCCACGATCACCATGGTGCGGAAGTGGCGGCGCATCTCGATGAGGTTCACCGCTGCCAGGGCAAAGATGCCGCAGTGTTTGCCCCAGCCCTCCTCCAGCACCCAACGGGTGAACTCGACGCCCTGCTCCAGGCGCACCAGGTAAGGCGCCACCTCGGCCATGTCCGGCTTGAGCGCCCCACGGTACAGACACGCGTACTCCGGGCGAAGCGTGTCGAGCTTGTCGAGCAGATCCGGCGCCGAGGCTCCGTCCAGCACGGCAAAGGGGCTGAGGCCCGCTTCCCCGAACAGGTGGCCGCCGAGCGCTTCCACTATCTTGGGCATGCTCTCGTTATCCTCTGGTTCCGGCCGGCCGCACGGGCCGGCTCACTCGTCCGGTCATATGGGGCAGAACGGCGTGCCGTTCTGCGCAGCCTCCCGCATGGCCTGCGCGGCGGGGCTCTGGGTGGTCGCCCGGGGACGCGGCGGCGGCTGCGAGGCCTGGCCGGGCTTGGCGGTGTCGGCCTCCTTGGCGTCCTCGCCGGGCGTGATGCTAACCGACAGGGCGATTTTCGCAGTGCCGCCGCTGTTGATCTTGACTTGCGTCCCCTGAATGGTCACGCCGGAGGAGTCGATCTGGATGAAGCCGCCCGGCCCCCGCAGGGTCACCGAATCATCACTGTGGATACAGAGGTTTTGACCAGCGCGCAAGGTCATCTTCTTGCCAGCGGCGGCGACGTAGCGGCCGTCGGTCTTCTCACCCCAGTCGCCTTTGACCAGTTGCATCAGCTCGCCGTCAATCACCTTGAAGTTGTCGCCCTCGATGTGCTGGTACCTGTCGCCCTTGACGTGCTCCCACTGGTCCTTGTGGATGACCAGGTGGCGCTCCCCGCCGACGGTCTCGTAACTGTTGCCGCGGACCCGGTTGTCCTGGCGGTTTTGGGCGTGTATGAAAACTTGCTCGGAGCCTTTCTTGTCCTCGAAACGGATCTCGTTGAAACCGCCGCCGCCTTTCGAGCTGTAGGACTTGATGGTGCTCTTGGTCTGCTCCCCGGGCAGCTCGTAGGGCGGCATCTCGACGGCGTTGTAGACGCGGCCGGTGATGATGGGCTGATCGGGATCGCCTTCCAGGAAGTCCACGATGACTTCCTGGCCGATGCGGGGAATCCACATGGCGCCCCAGTTCTTGCCGGCCCAAAGCTGCGAGACGCGGATCCAGCAGGAGGAGGTCTCGTTGGCCTGGCTCTCCCGGTCCCAATGGAACTGCACCTTGACGCGGCCGTACTGATCTACCCAGATCTCTTCGCCCGCCTTGCCCACGACCACGGCCGTCTGCGGGCCCTGTACCACGGGACGGGGCGTGATCCGCAGCGGCCGGAAAGGCACCGAGGAGGGGAAACAGGCAAAGGTGTTGGTGTAGTTCTCGGGCTCGCCTCCCTGCTCGCCGTGATAGTGGCCGCCCACCGAGGCGGCGTGGTTGACCTCGGAGATGACCCACTCCTGGTTCCAGTCGTCGCGGTAATGGTCGGTCAAGTTGAACTTGTAACCCGAGATGAAGGCCCGGCAGTTGGAGGCGCCGCGGCCCACCACGTGCGCGGCCTCCTCTTCCTCCATGCGCATGTGCACCAGATCATCGCCGTCGGATTGGGTGAGGTACTCCCCCGGGTAGTCGTACAGCTCCAGCCGGTCGTTGTCGCCCACCTGAATGGTGGAGGAGACGGTGGCATACAGGCTCGTCGTGGGGGTCTCAAAGTTGTAGTCCGCAAGCGAGAACCTGCCCGAGCGCAAGTCGTACTGGACGGCGAACTCCGAGATGCTGTCCTCGTCCTCCAGCGCGGCCAGCAGTTGGGTGAAACGGACCTGATCCTGGTTGGGGCAGGACTCGTGTGCGCCCGTACTATCCGCTATCACCAGGGTGTGCTTGTCCTGCTCGTGCTCGAAGAAGTAGAAGAGGCCGTACTGCTCCATCAGCCGGCTGACGAAGTTCAGGCTGGTTTCCCGGTACTGCACGCAGTACTCGCGCGGCGATTCGCTGCCCTCCAGCGTCACCAGGTAGTCGGAGAAGCCCATATCCGAGAACACCTGGGTGATGATCTCGGAGATGGTCTTGTTCTGAAACATGCGGCAGCCGGCGGTGCGCCCCAGGAACCACAGCCAGGGCACCACGCGGGCGTGGTAGTAGGTGAAGCGGGGATCCCGCCCGCTCTGCACGAAGTGGCTGACGTGCCCGTTGATGTAGCGCTCCTGGTTGCCGGGAAGATTGACCGTGATGGTCACGCGCTGGCCCAGAATGTCCCGGGGGTTGATGGCCGAGTTGACCTCCGAGAGCAGATCCAGATCGAAACTGAAAAGTCGCGAGAGGCCCTCCTGCCCGGTGAAGCTGCGCAGCAGGAGCACGTCCTCGCCCAGCGGCGTGTCAATCTTGATGATGCGGCCAGCTTGGGTGAATGGCATGCCGGCGTCCCCTATCTCTGTGAGC
>VFZS01000670.1 GCA_016871095.1 Acidobacteriota bacterium | reverse complement strand
AGGGCGTGGACACCGGCGTCGGTTCGCCCGGAGCCGTCCACGCTGACCGGCTGGCCCTCGATCTCCGCCAGTACCTTCTGTAGCCAGCCCTGGATGGTGGGGACGTCGGGCTGGCGCTGCCAGCCGTGGAAATCCGTGCCGTCGTAGGCCAGCGTTATGCGGATGCGGCGCATAGGCACCATCGGGACAGGCCTGGAGGCCTATCCTACTTGGCGCGAGCCTGGCTTGATCACCGGCACGCCCTGCTGGCACAACAGGCAGTTGTCTGGCGGGTAGGTCACGACGCTGAGGGTGACCAACGCCACGCGCGGGACGCCCACCTGGGCCTGGCCGCCGCTGCGGTCTATGATGGACCCGGCCGCGAGAACCTCCGCGCCGCCGGCCTGAAGCGCCTCAACCACCTCGCGGGTGCTGCCGCCGGTGGTGACGACGTCCTCGACAACTACCGCGCGCTCGCCCGGGTCCACCGAAAAGCCCCGGCGCAGCAGCATCTTGCCGGAGGGATCGCGCTCGGTGAAGATGAAACGGGCGCCCAGAGCGCGGGCGACCTCATGACCGATCACGATACCGCCCAGCGCCGGGGAGGCGACCAGAGCAGGCTTGGGCGAGCCGCCCATCAGCGCGGCGAGGGCCTCGGCAAGGAGCTTTCCCAGGCGCTCGGCGTGGGCCGGGTGCTGGAGCACCAGCGCGCATTGGAGGTACTCGGGGCTGTGCAGCCCGCTGGTCAGCCGGAAATGACCGCGCAGGTAGGCGCCGGTCTGGTGGAACAGGTCCAGGAGGGGATCGGTTGGGGTGTTCACAAGAGGTTACTATAGCACCGGGGGCGGGCTCGGGATCGGGATCGTGCGATACCATGTAAGTTTTAGGGAACAGGGAGCTTGCTGGTCCCGTCCTAGAGTAGTTGAGGCCCATTGAGATCCTCCGAGGTGTGAACCCATGAAATGCATGCACTCCCGGCTTGCCGTGTTCTGCATCTTTGTGCTGCTGGCCCAGAGTCTGGCGGCGCAGCCGCCCACGATACGCAGCTCCGACCAGGGGACCTGGGTGGGCGGCTTCGTGAACCCCTACCGGTATGAGGAACTGCCCCCGGTGGATCTGGCCAATACCGGCCGGCTGGATGCCCTGCTGCGGGCGGGAAGATTGTACCTGTCATTGCAGGACGCCATCGCCCTGGCCCTGGAGAACAACCTGGACATCGCGCTGCAACGTTACGGCCCGCTGAGCGCGGCCGCCAGCCGGCAGCGCGCCGAGGCGGGGGGTCTGTTGCGCGGCGTGCCGACGGCGGTGCAGCGCGCTACGGTGAGTGCCCTCGCCCAGGCCACCGGCACCGCCGGCGGCGGGGGCGGCGGCGGGGCCGCAGCGGCGGGCGCGGGCGACGGCGGCGCGGGCGGCACCATCATAACCGCTACCGGCACCACCATCCCCAACCTGGATCCGGGCGCCTACTTCCAGACCACCCTGATCGGCCACCGCACGGTCCCCCAGAGCAACTCCTTCAACACCGGCACCAACTCGCTGGTGATGTCCAGCCGGAACGCCAACTTCGGCATCCAGAAGGGCTTCCTGACGGGAACGGTGGCGAGCTTCGGCTGGAACAACAGCCGGCTACAGACCAACGCCGGGCGCAGCGACTTCAATCCCTCGATTTCGGGGAGCTTCTCGTTGAACGTGACCCAGCCGCTGTTGCAGGGTTTTGGGATCGCGGTGAACAACCGCAACATTCGGATCGCCAAGAACAACCAGCGGGTCTCCGACCTGGTGTTCAAGCAGCAGGTGATCACCACGGTGTCGGCCATCGTGGGAGCATACTGGGACCTGGTGAGCTTCAACGAGAACGTCAAGGTGCGGCAGCAGGCGCTGGCGCTGGCGCAGCGGCTGTACGAGGACAACAAGAAGCAGGTGGAGATCGGCACGCTGGCGCCCATCGAGATCGTGCGCGCGGAGGCCGAGATGGCCAGCGCCCAGCAGGCCCTGACGCAGGCCGAGTCGCAACTGCTGCAACAGGAGACGCTGCTCAAGAACGCGCTGAGCCGCACCGGAGTGGCCAGCCCGTCGGTGGCGGACGCCCGCATCGTGCCCACCGATCAGATCCGCATTCCCGAGATCGAGGCCGTGCAGCCGGTGCAGGACCTGATCGCCAAGGCGCTGGAAACCCGGCCCGAGCTGGCCCAGGCGCGCATCCAGATCGAGAACACCAAGATCGGCCTTAGGGGCACCCAGAGCCAGTTGAAACCCTCGCTGGATCTGGTGGCCAACTTCCAGAACAACGGCCTGGCCGGGCAGATTAACGCCCTGCCCATCCCGCCCATTCCCGGGGTGCCTCCCCAGCAGCGCAACCCCGCCGCGGTGGATCCGTTCTTCCTCGGCGGCTACGGGACCATGCTCTCGCAGTTGTTCGCGCGCAACTTCCCGGACTACTCACTGGGCTTCCAGTTGACCATACCTTTCCGCAACCGGGCCGCCAAGGCCGACATGGTGATGGACCAGTTAAGCCTGCGGCAGCAAGAGATGCGGCAGCAGATGCAGATCAACCAGATCCGGGCCGACGTGCGCAACGGCCTGACCGCGCTCGAACAGGCCAGCATGGCTCATCGCGCCGCGTCCAAGGCCCGCGTGCTACAGGAGCAGACCCTGGACGCCGAACAGAAGAAGTACGCGCTGGGGGCCTCGACCATCTTCTTCGTCATCCAGGCGCAGCGCGACCTGGCGCAGGCCCGCTCCTCGGAAGTGGCGGCGGCCAGCGCCTACGCCAAGGCGCGGGTGCAGTTGGACATGGCCACCGGCCAGACCATCGAGGCCAACAACATCGTCATCGACGAGGCTGTGAGCGGCAGGGTCTCGCGCCCGCCCAGCCCGCTGCCGGTGCTGAAGCAGTAGCCGACCCGGTGCGATACGAACAGGCCCGGAGGCCTATTCCACTACACCCGCCGGCCGGTGAAGTATGATATCCGGTATCGGTGAAGGGACCGATTGAACAGTCCGGCGCGACTGCAA
>VFZS01000669.1 GCA_016871095.1 Acidobacteriota bacterium | reverse complement strand
ACCTACTACCTCCAGAAGACCGGCGAGCCTTACTACCACATGGTAGACGAGCCCTTCGACTACGACAACATCAAGGACTGAGTCATGAAGCCCCTCGCTCTGGTCCTCGCGCTGGCGGCGGGCCTGCTGCTGGCCGGCCGTGCCCTGCGCGAGCCATTCGAATACCTGGTCGTCCCGGCCACTGACGCCAATCCGCGCAACTCCGAGGCGGACATGCTGCGGCTGCGCAATGGCCGGTTGCTGCTGGCGTGGACCGAATTCTACACGACCAAAGGAAGCGACTGGGGCCCGGCGCGGATCTCCGCCCTGTTCTCCTCTGACCAGGGGCGCACCTGGAGCGGCAAGCACACGCTTCAGGAAAACATCGGGCAGATGAATGTCATGGAGCCGGACTTGCTCCGCCTGCGCTCCGGCCAGGTTCTCTTCGTGTTCTGCCGCAAGAACTCGGAGGCCGACTGCCGGCCCATGCTGCGCGTCTCCCGGGACGATACCCGCACCTTCTCCGAGCCTGTCCCGCTGCCGGTGACGCCTTATCCGTCCTACACCGGAACCAACCACGACCGGCTGGTGCAGTTGAGATCCGGGCGCGTGCTGTTGCCCCTGTGGTACACGCTCGATTACCGCGTGAGCCGCCACATCCTGACGCGCGTCTACTACACGGACGATGAAGGCGCCACCTGGAAGCCCAGTCGAACCATCGTGGATCTGCCCGACAGCAAGGCGGGCGCGCAGGAGCCCGGCGTGATCGAGCTGAAGGACGGGCGCGTGCTGATGTGGCTGCGCACGGACCAGGGCGGTATCTACCGGTGCTACTCGCGCGACCGCGGCGAAACCTGGTCCCAGCCGGAGCCGATGGGGCTGGCGTCGCCGCTCTCGCCGCAGTCCCTCAAGCGCCTGCCGCGCACGGGCGACCTGCTGCTCGTCTGGAACCACTCGAAGAGCGGCCGCTTTCCCCTGACCGCGGCCGTCTCGCAGGACGAAGGCCTCACCTGGCGGCACATTCGCAACCTGGACGAGGACGCGGCGCACTCCTTTGCCTACACCAGCATCGAGTTTCTCGATGACCGTGCGCTGTTCACTTACTACGCCGGTCCGCCCGCCGGGGTGAAGGCCGAGCCGCGCTGGTCGCTGAAACTGAAGGCGGTGCCGCTGGGCTGGTTCTACCAGCCGGCGAGGTGAGCACCCGCACATGCGCCCGCAAACCGTCAAGATGCTGGCG
This sequence comes from Acidobacteriota bacterium, assembly GCA_016871095.1. GTDB lineage: Bacteria > Acidobacteriota > Terriglobia > Bryobacterales > Bryobacteraceae > VFZS01. The sequence goes on along the minus strand of VFZS01000669.1, from coordinate 1,776 downwards.
GCCGAGTGCGGGTTCGAGCTGGCGGGAGTAGCCGCGGCTGAACCGTTGCCTGACTTCGCGCGCTACCAGGAGTGGCTTGTCGCGGGGATGGCCGGCGGGATGTCCTACCTTGCAGGAAGGCGCGGCGAGGCGCGCGCTGACCCGCGGGCGCTGTTTCCCGCGGCGCGGTCGGTCATCTGCGTGGGCAAGCTCTACAACGTCGAGGGCGAATCGCGCGGGATCTCGCGCCATGCCCGCGGCCGGGATTACCACCACGTGGTTGGCGCCGGCCTCAAGCGCCTGGCGGAGCGCTTGCGGCAGGCGGCCGGACCGTTCCAGGGGAAGATCTGCGTGGACACGGCCCCGCTGCTGGAGCGCTCCTATGCCCGCCGCGCGGGTCTGGGCTGGATCGGGAAGAACACTTGCCTGATCCGCGAAGGGTTCGGCTCGTGGTTCGTGCTTGGAGAACTGCTGGTGTCGCTGGAGCTGGAGCCGGACGGACCGCCGCCTGACGCCTGCGGGACGTGCACGCTGTGCATTGAGGCCTGCCCCACGCGGGCGCTGGTTCCCGCCGCGCAGGGCTTCCGGGTGGATGCCCGGCGCTGCATCTCCTGTCTCACCATCGAGCATCGCGGCCCCGTGCCGGAGGAGCTGCGCGCGCTCATGAGCGAGTGGGTGTACGGCTGCGATGTGTGCCAGGCGGTGTGTCCCTGGAACCGCGGCGCGCCCGTGACCAGCGATCCGGCCTGGCGGCGGGCGTAGAATTGAGGGGAGATGTGGGGCCTGCTGCGGCGGATTCTGCCCGCGTTGGTTCTGTGCGGTTTTCTGGGCGCGCAGGAGGCCGTCGTGGCGCGCGGCTTCGAGCACTTCTACAACCTCGAGTACGACCAGGCCATCGCCGCGTTCTCCCAGGCGGTGGCGCACGACCCCGATCAGCCCGGCCTCTACAACCATCTCGCCCAGGCCGTTCTCTACCGTGCCATGTTTCGCTCCGGCGCGCTGGAGAGCGAGCTGGTGACCGGCAACAACCCCTTCCTGCGCCGCCCCAAGGTGGAAGTCACGCCGGAGGAGGACCGCCGCTTCCACCAGGCGGTGGACCAGTCCATGGAGCTGTGTCAGGCGCGCCTGAAGCAAAGCCCCCGGGACATCCGCGCCATCTACGCGTTGGGTGTGGCTCACGGCTGGCGGGCCAACTACACCTTCCTGGTCCGCAAGGCCTGGCGCGACGCCCTGCGCGATGCCACCACCGCGCGCAAGCTCCATAACCAAGTGAGCGAGCTGGACCCGTCTAACATCGACGCGCGCCTGATGCAGGGTGTACACGACTACGTGGTCGGCAGCCTGCCGTGGTTCTGGAAGATGCTGGGGTTTCTGATCGGTTTCCGCGGCGACAAGGAGCAGGGCCTCCGCACGCTCGAGTCGGTAGCGCAGAAGGGCGTCATCAACCGCGACGACGCCCGCATCCTCCTGTGCGCGGTGTATCGCCGGGAGAGGCAACCGCAAAAGGCCGTGCCGCTGCTCGAGGAGCTGATCCAGCGGTTCCCCAGGAATTACCTGCTGTACCTGGAGCTGGCGCAAATGCACGCTGACCTGGGAGACAAGGCGAAAGCCCTCGCGCCGTTGCAGCGGCTGAAGGAGCTGAAGAACTCTGGCGCGCCGGCTTTCAAGAATCTGCCCTGGGAACGCCTGTGGTATGCGGAAGGCAACATCCAGTTCTGGTACCGCGAATTCGACGGGGCCCTCGAGAACATGAAGAAGGCCACCGCCGGAGCCGGCGAGCTGGACCTGAACACCGGC
>VFZS01000668.1 GCA_016871095.1 Acidobacteriota bacterium | reverse complement strand
CCGCCGGATGTACTCCCCGTAGTCGTAGATCGAGAAGATGAACTCCCCGGCGTGTATGGGCACGTCCAGCGCCTGGCACAATTCCACGTACCCGTCGATGTCCGTGGTGGGAATGGGATCCTCGTAGGCCACGAACTTCAGCTCGTCCATCAGCCGGCCCACCAGCATGGCCTCGTGGCGCGTGTACACGCCCACCGGGTCCATCAGCAGCAGGAAATCGTCCCCCGCGGCCTTGCGCACCGCCCGGCACACCTCCATGTCCAGCTTGTAATCGCTGCCGCGCTCCGGCCCCACCTCCGGCGGGTGGATCTTGTAGGCCTTGAACCCCTCCGCCTTGCACTTGAGGACCTCCTGGACGAACTCATCCACGGTCTTGTGGTGCTGCGAGCTGGCGTAGGCCAGCACCCGGTCCCGGTAGGCGCCCAGCAGCCGGTACACCGGCAGCCCGGCCGCTTTGCCCGCGATGTCCCACAGGCAGTTGTCTATGGCCGAGGCGTAGGAACTCTGTCCCCGGCGGCGGCGCGGCGGCGCCCATTGCGAGGTGAACTGCGGGCGGTCCAGCGCGTTCTTGCCCACCAGCACGCGCCGGGCAAACGCCACCCAGCCTTCGTTGTTCCAGTCCGGGTGCCAGTAACGCGCGCCCAGCGTGTAGTTGCCCTCGAGGCCGCCTTCGGTCACCACCGAGGCCAGCCGCCCCTGCTTGGTGACGTAGGCTTTCACTTCTTTGATGGTGAGATCCGGCAGGTCCGCGGCCTTCAATCCGGCCGCCGAAAGCGCACTCCCCACACCCGCCGCCGCGCCGCCCATCAGCGCGCGGCGCGTCACTCCGCGCCTGGACATGCTGTCCTCCTTACACCGCGCGCCCGCGCACCTCGCCCCACTCGCTCGCCAGTTTCTTGCCCCGCTCCATCAGGCCGGCCATCTCGATCTTGCTGAGCGGCTTGTAGGCCCGCGCCGCCGCCAGCGCCTGGCGGAACTCCTCTACGTTGCGCATCCCGAGCGCCATCACCGCCGTGCCGGGAACGCCCCATACGTAGCGCAACGTCGCCTGATAGTCCTCCGGCGATACCAGCCTGCCCTGGGTGCCCTGGTGCGGTCCGCCGAGCACCTTCATGGCCACGATGCCGATGCCGCGCCGCCGCGCCTCCGGCAGCGCCCGCTCCTCGAAGTTGTAGATGTGCCGCTCGACGAAGTTCAGCGTACACATGAACAACTCGATCTGGCCCGTAGCGAAGGCCGGCAACACCCGCGCCGCATACAGGTGCGAGGTGCAGCCGATGTGCTTGGTCATCCCCTGCTTCTTGGCCTCGACCAGCCCGCCCAGCACGCCTTTCTCGGAGAGCGCCGCCTCCAGATCCGGGTAGCGGTCTTCCCTCGACACGTTGTGGATGTGGACGCAGTCCAGGTAGTCGGTTTGCAGCACCTTCAGGCTCTCCTGGATGTCCTTCAGCGCCGCCTCGCGCGTGGCCGAGCGGGTCTTCGACACCAGGAAGACCTTGTCGCGCTTGCCCTTGAGCGCTCTGCCGAGCCGCTCCTCCGCGGGGCCGTACCCGCGCGCGCCGTCGATGAAGTTCAGGCCGTTGTCCAGCATCTCGTGGATCAGCCGGTCCACCACGCTCTGTTCCATGGGCCGGTCGCCAATGCGTTGCGCTCCCAGCCCCAGGATGCTGGCCTGGAACCCGATCTTACCCAGCGGCCGCGTGGGTATCCCGCTCGCCGCGGATGCAGTCCCTGCGGCCAGTGAAGTACCCGCGATCAGCTTCGAGAAATCACGTCGAGATAGCATTGTGCCCATGATTATCAGTCGAGCCTCCCCAGCTCCGTCTTCGCTCCCAGATGGTCCGGGCCGGACTCGAGGGCCTGGGTGAACGCGGCCCGCGCCTGCGGTTTGTCGTTCAGCCCCACGTGGCCCAGCCCCGTGATGTAGTGCGCCTGCGCGATGCGCGCCCGCTGCGTCTGCTGCTCGCCGAACTTGGCGAAGAAATCGACCTTCTGTCCCTGCGCCAGCGCGCTTTGTCCGCTCTTGACCAGCCGCTGGAACAGCGCCGCGGCCTGCTGCGGTTGCCCCAGCTTGCCCAGCGCCAGCGCCTGGTAGTAGAGCTGGACGGTCCGGTCGGTGGTCGGCAGGACGTCGTCCTCGCCCACGCGCGGCAATTCCGCCGCGGCGTCCTTCCAGGCCGCCTGCGCCCTGGCCTTATCGCCCAGCGCCTCGTGAGCCACGCCGATCCAGTACGACCCCTCGGCATGCCGTCCTCCGCGCCGCATCCGCGCCACTTGCAGGTTCGCCGGGAACTCCAGCGCCGCCTGATAGTCGGCCAGCGCCTGCTGGTACTGGCGCGCCGCCAGGCGCTGATGCCCGCGCAGCAGATGGGCGTCGGTCCAGCAGTCGTGCACGTTGAAGCGAGCGCCGCCTTCCCAAACGTTGAACCGCCGGCCCTTCATCAGCTCCAGCGCCTCGTCGTACTTGCCCAGGTTGACTTTCAACGCGATCTCACGCGCCAGCGCGTCGTCGCGCTGCACCACCGTCGAGTGGTACTTCTCGAGCACCGCCAGCCGTTTGGCCGGAGCAGCGCCCGCGGCCTCGTACAACTGGTCCAGCTCGAAGAAGTGTATCGCGTACTTCCCGCCCAGCGAGACCGCCTTCTCCAGGCTTTCGATGGCCTTCTCGAGCCCCTCATCCTGCCGGGCGTAGGCTACCGCCAGGTTCCGGTGCACGACCGGGAGCGACCCATCGATGGCGCGCGACCGCTCCCACAGCTTCACCGCTTCCTCCGGCTGCCAGTCATACAGCAGGTTGCCCAGGTAGTACGGCGCGCGCGCATCCTTCGGGTTGGCCGCCATGGCGCGCCGCAGCACCGCGATGGCCTCGTCCTGGAAGGGGAACACGAAGTCGGAGGGACCTTGCGCCGCCAGCCGGTAGTACTCCGCCGCTTTCGCGGTCTGCCCCAGCTTATCCGTGAAGTATCCGAGATAGTAGTACACTAGCGGCGAAGCG
>VFZS01000667.1 GCA_016871095.1 Acidobacteriota bacterium | reverse complement strand
CACAGGACGGTGGTCCCCCGGATTCGCAGTTTCATGGGATAACCAATGCTCTATTCTAGCGCAGCGCCGGCCGGCGGCCACACGTGCCGCCGCCACATCACCGCGAACAGCAAAAAAGCGGCTGGCCGCCGCTTCCCCAGCAGCATTCGCACCATTCCCACCGCCACCCACAGCCAGTAGGCCAGCGTCACCAGCCAGTGCATGTGCCCGGCGATGTAGCCCCACACTCCGGGGCCTGGGCTCACCGGCGAGAACAAGAACTGGATGAACCACAGGCCGAACAGCGTCGCCGCCTCCCACCAGTCCAGCTCCATGTTCACCAGGAACAGCATTCCCACCGACGACTGGGCGATGGTCATCAGCAGCTCCAGCGACTGCTGCTGGTCGAAGACGATGGCCGAGGGCGCTCCCCGGCTGAACGAATACACGATGGGCAGCATGGCCGCCAGCAGCGTCCACTGGTTGATGTTGCTGGACACCATGTTCATCAGCGCCATGGGCGCCTTGGTCACCGTGTGCGCCCAGTAGAAGGCCGAGACCTTCTCGGGGAACTCGGAGATGAACGGCGCCACCCACTGCACGAACACGAACGCGGGGACGCCCAGCGCCGCCGAGATGGCCAGCAAGCTGCCCAGAAACGGTTCCGCCGTGAAGTAGATCAGCAGGCCGCCGCAGGCGAAGAGCCCCAGTATCAAAGCCGTCCGGACGCGCGGCGGCGACGTTACGATGGCCTGCGGGATCCGCTCCAGGTTCTCGATGCCCTCGGCCTCCTCCGGCGGCAGCTTGCGCAGCACCAGCAGGTAGGCCACATAGATGCCGATCAGCACGGCCGCATCCAGCACGCTCAGCGATCCCTTCCACCAGATCACCATCGCGTAAAGCAGCGGCGCCAGCAGGCCCATCACCTCCACGCAGTGCTGGTCGTCCAGCTTGATCCGCCCGAGCGGACGGCCGTGCCTTCTGCGGTGGAAGAAAGCCGCCAGGAAGTAGATGCCGGGCCAGCCCAGCCCCGTGAGTAGCCGCAACGAGCCGGTCAGGTTGGCCATCAGCAGCGGCACCTGCTGCTTCCAGGCCAGCACGAACTCCACCGCGAACTCCGGCAGCGTTTGCAGCCAGGCCAGAATGGCCAGAGCAAAACCCTGCGCCACGAAGAACTGGGCCGACTCGGCCGCCCAGGCGATCATCACGGCGGCCAGCAGGATGGCCGGCGCGGCCCATAGCGCCGTCTCCGGGCCCACCTGCATGATCTCCAAGCCGCCCACCAGCATCAGGGCGCCCAGGGGCACAAGCTTCAGCTTGTCCTCCTGGCCGGCAAGCTGAAGCCTGTCCCCGCTAGAAAAACGTGACCTCATGACCCTTCTGTATCAAAGAGTGTTTCTGGAACTCCGGCCGGCTCTCCGGACAGTCGGTGCGGAAATGCGCGCCGCGGCTTTCCCGGCGCGCCAGCGCGCAGCGAGCGATCAGCCACGCCAGGGTGTGCAGGGACCGCAGCTCAAACATGGCCCGGTTGGGCTTCGCGTTGGGCCGCAGCGGGGTCGCTTCCAGGCGCCGGCAGACCTCCGCCAGACCCTCTCCAGAGCGCACGATGCCGCAGTGCCGCCAGCTCAGAGCCCGCAACTCTTCCTCGGAGAGCTCCGGGAACAGCGGTTCCGCCGGCGGCGCAGGCGGCGCCGCGGGCGCGCCCGCCAGCTCGCGCATGGCGCGTCCGGCCCGCGCGCCGAAAACGAGCCCCTCCAGCAGCGAATTGCTGGCCAGCCGGTTGGCTCCGTGCACGCCCGCCGCGGCCACTTCGCCCGCCGCGTACAGGCGCGGCAGGCTGGTGCGTCCGTGCAGGTCCGTGTGCACTCCGCCCATGGCGTAGTGCGCCGCCGGCCGCACCGGCGCCGGGTCCTTGGTCAAGTCCACGCCATGCTTGAGGCAAGTCTCATAGATGCGCGGGAAGCGCCGCCGCACGAAGTCGGCCTCCAGGCGCCGCAGGTCCAGCCACACGTGCTCCGCGCCGGTACGCTCCATCTCCGTCACGATTGCCCGTGAGACCACGTCGCGCGGCGCCAGCTCCGCCATCTCGTGGTAGCGCGTCATGAAGCGCTCCCCGTCCGCGCCGCGCAGCCAGGCGCCTTCGCCCCGCAATGCCTCCGACAGCAGGAAGCCCCCGGCGCCCTCCACCGCCAGCACCGTGGGGTGGAACTGCACGAACTCCAGGTCGCTCAGCGCCGCCCCGGCCCGCCACGCCGCCGCCACGCCGTCGCCGGTGGCCACCTCCGGGTTGGTGCTGTGGGCATATACCCGGCCCATCCCGCCCGTAGCCAGTAACACCCCGCGGGCCCGCAGTTGCGCATGGCTGTGCGTCGAGCCGTCGCACACCGCCACGCCCGCCACCGACCCGTCTTCCGCCAGCAACAGGTCGGTCACCGCGGCGAAGCTGCGCAGCTCGACGTTCGCGAGCGAAGCCGCCTTGCGGTGCAAGGCGCGAGCGATCTCCCGGCCGGTCGAGTCGCCGTGCGCGTGCAGAATGCGCCGCCGGCTGTGCGCCCCCTCCCGGCCCAGCGCCAGCCGCGCGCCCTCGCGGTCGAACTCGGCGCCCCACTCGATCAGCTCCTGGATGGCCACGGGGCCTTCCCGCACCAAGGTCTGCACGGCCTCCGTGTCGCACAGCCCGTCGCCGGCCGCCAGCGTGTCCTGCTCGTGCAAGGCCACCGCGTCGCCTTCGCCCACCGCCGCCGCGATCCCGCCTTGCGCGTATTCGGAGGATGACTCCCGCAGGCTGTCCTTGGCCACCACCAGCACCCGGCCCGCCTTGGCCAGCTCAATGGCCGCGCGCAGACCCGCCACGCCCGCTCCCACTACCAGGAAATCAGAAGTCATTGATTGGGGTGCTAATATGCCATCTTAGCATCGCCCGCCGCGCCCCCGCCGTGCTGCGGTCGGGCCGGGGGTTTCAGCGGCCCCGGGGGCTGGGGCAGAAGGCAGATCCGGCGCTATACTGCAAACATGGCG
>VFZS01000666.1 GCA_016871095.1 Acidobacteriota bacterium | reverse complement strand
CCTGCCCCACGGGGCAGCGCATGGCGGCGTCGTCTTCACCCAGCTCCCGTCGGGGCCCCCGGTGAAGAAGCACGCCGAGGGCATGCTGCGCGCCCGCTACGGGGAGTGCGCCCGGCTGGTGCTGCTGTCGGCGGACGGCACGACGCGCGTGTTGAGCAATGGTTTTCACAGCGCTGCTGATCCTGACGTGTCGTTTGACGGGCGGCGGCTGCTGTTTGCCGGCAAGAAAACCAGCGCGGAGGAGTGGAACATCTTCGAGATGGATCTGGCGGGCGGGGCGCCGCGCCAGATCACCCGCGGCATGGGCGACTGCCGCGGCCCGGCCTACCAGGCTTCTTTGTTCGTGCTGGACGCCGAGCGGCCCTGGTATCAAGCCACCTTCGTCAGCGCGGCGGCTGGGGAGCTTAACGAGTACGGGAACGCTCCGGCCACGAGCCTCTATTCAATACGGCTGGACGGCGCCGCCCCGCGACGGCTGACCTGCAACCCGTCATCCGCCTTCGACCCGTTTCAGATGCCGGATGGGCGCATCCTGTTCGCGAGCTGGCAGCGGCACAACCTGGAGCAGGGCGCGCGCGGGCGGATCGTGCTCAGCGGTATCAACCTGGACGGCACGGACTACGCGCTGGCGGCTTCCGTGCAGGGGCTGCGCGTGAAGCACATGGCCTGCACCACCGCGACGCGCCTGGCCGTGTTCGTGGAGGCCGACAGCCTGCCCTGGGACGGGGCGGGCCGGCTGGCGGCGGTGGACCTGCGCCGGCCCATGCGCTCCCACCGGGTCATCACTGCGCCGGCGGACGGGTTGTTCCACTCGCCTTCGCCGTTGCCGGACGGGGCCCTGCTGGTGTCGCGGCGGCCGGGCGAGGGCGGCGGCACGCACGGCGTCTATCGTCTGGACCCGATCACCGGGCGGCGCGAGCTGCTGTTCGATGACCCGGGCTGGCACGACGTACAGGCCCGGCTGGTGGCGGCGCGGCCCGAGCCGGACGGGCGCTCATCGGTGGTCGAGGAGCAAGACCCGAACGGCACGCTGTACTGCCTGAGTGCGAACACAGCGGACGTGAAGATCCCCTCCGGCGCCGCCCGCCGCCTGCGAGTGATCGAGGGCCTGCCGCGGCGGGCCGGCGCGCCGGCGGATGCTCTCTCGCCGCTGATACGGACGCGGCTGCTGGGTGAAGTCAGCCTCGAAGAGGATGGTTCCTTCAACCTGCGGGTACCGGCCAACTTGCCCATGCAACTGCAACTGCTGGATGGCGACGGCCTGGCGCTGCGCTCAAGCGCCTGGATCTGGGTGAAGAACCGGGAGGCGCGGGGCTGCATCGGATGTCACGAGGACGGCGAGCTGGCGCCGGAGAATCGGCTGGCGAAGGCGCTGACCGTACCATCCCTCCAGCTCACCTTGCCTCCGGAGCGCCGCCGCACGGTTGATTTCCAGCGGGACGTGCAGCCGCTGCTGACAGCCCGGTGCGCCACGCAGGCGTGCCACGGAGGGCGGACCTCTCCCCGGCTGGGCAGTGGCGCGGGAGGGAGGGATCTGGGAAAATACGTGCATCCGGGCCGGGCGCGGACCAGCCCGCTGGTGTGGAGCATCATCGGGAGGAATACCTCGAGGCCGTGGGACCGCGCCGCGCCGGCCGGAAAGGTTGTTCCGATGCCGCCCGCCGGACACACGCCGCTCACGGCCGAGGAGAAACGCGCCATCGTGGAGTGGATCGACCTGGGGGCGCACGTCAGGGGAGCCGGGCCATGAGAGCGGGGGCACTCGCACTGCTGGTCTTGTTGCCTGTCCTCGGGCAGCAGCCGTTGCCGGTGTTCACGGAGGTGACCAAGGCGGCGGGGATCCAGTTCAAGCACAGCTACGGCGATCACCACCTGGACAACATCGTGGAAGGCACCGGGGCGGGCGCCTGCTTCTTTGACTACGACAACGACGGCTGGCTGGACATCTACTTCGTAACCGGGACCTGGACGCGCAACGTGAGCGACAACCAGGGCCGCAACCTGCGGGGCAAGCTCTCCAACCGCCTGTATCGCAACAACCGCGACGGCACGTTCACCGACGTTACCGAGCGCGCCGGCGTGGGAGGCAAGGGTGTCTTCAGCAGCGGCTGCGCGGCGGCCGACTACGACAACGACGGGGACGTGGATCTGCACGTGCTCAACTACGGGCCGGACATCCTGTACCGCAACAACGGCGATGGGACGTTCACCGACGTATCGAAGGACGCCGGTCTGGCCGACCCGCGCTGGGGGCTGCACGCGGTGTGGCTCGACTACAACGGCGACGGCTGGCTGGACGTCTACGTGGCCAATTACCTCCAGTACGACGACGGCAAGTTCCGTGACTTCTACCCCGCGGCCGGTTACCCCGGCCCGCTGAGCTATAACGGCGAGCCTGACGCGCTCTACCGCAACAACGGCGACGGCACGTTCACCGATGTCACTAAGGAAGCCGGCCTGCACAAGCCCGGCGGCCGGGCCATGAGCGTCACCGCCGCGGACTTCAACAACGACGGGCACCTGGACATCTTCGTGGCCAACGACGCCATGGAAAACTACTTCTTCCTGGCCACGGGCAAGGGGACCTTCGCCGAGCAGGCGCTGGAATCCGGCGTGGCTTTCGGGGAGAACGGGCAGGGCGTGGCCAACATGGGGCCGGTGGCCGGCGACGTGAACCGCGATGGGCTGCTGGACGTGTTCATACCGAACCTGAATTACTGCATCCTGTTTCAGCAGGGGCCGCGGGGTTTCCAGGATCGCACCCATCAGACCGGCCTGTCGGTGCCGCTGGCGCAGTACGCAGGCTGGGGCGCGGTGCTGTTTGACTACGACAACGACGGCTGGCTGGACATTTTCGTGGTCCACGGCAACGCCCACCACGAGTACGTACAGGAAGACACGCTCATGCGGAACAAGGGAGACGGCACGTACGAGGATGTCTCCGGCCGTTCCGGGCCGTACTTTCACGAGAAGTACGTGGGGCGTGGCGCCGCCTGGGC
>VFZS01000665.1 GCA_016871095.1 Acidobacteriota bacterium | reverse complement strand
AGCTCCGCCGCGCAGTCGCGCCGCAGGTCCGCGTAGACGGAGCCTTGCACGATCGGAAACAGCGCCCCGGCGCGCTCGACCTCATCCGCCCGCCGCCGGTAGTGGCCGAAGGCGGCCCGCGCCCATCCCACCGTGCGCTTCACCGACTCGCGCGCCGCCTCGTGACTGGCCGGATAGTCCAGGCACTCGTCCAGCGCCATCAGGATGTCACTGCCGAACGCCAGTTGCACCTCCACCGTCGATTCCGGTGTGAACCGGTGCGGGTCTCCGTTCAAATGTGACCGGAAGAGCACGCCCTCACCGGTGACTTTGCGCAGCCCGCTCAGGCTGAACACCTGGAAGCCGCCCGAGTCCGTAAGGATGGCGCGCGGCCACGCCATGAAGCGGTGCAGCCCGCCCAGTCGCTGAATCAACTCCGGCCCCGGCCGCAGGTAGAGATGATAGGTGTTGGCCAGCAGGATGGGCACGTCGAGCTGCTCGAGGAGGTCCCGCGGCGAGAGGCTCTTCACGCTGCCCTGCGTGCCCACCGGCATGAACACCGGCGTCTCGATCACACCGTGGTGGGTGTGGAGCAAACCGGCCCGCGCGCCCGTCACCGGGCAGCGGGCCACGACCTCGAACCGGATTCCCGCCAAGCACCTATTGTAGAATCGAAGACCACGAGGCGAAGGGAGGAACCATGTCGAAATCTATCTGCGCTGCTCTGCTGGTCTGGCCCCTGCTGGGCCTGGCCCAGAACACGTCCCAGGTCTACTCGACCGCCCAGCGGCCCCGCGCCCTGGCGCTTATCGGCGACCGCTACCACAGCCCGGTCTACATCCGCGACGGGCTGAGCCGCGCGCTGGCGGCGGAGAACATTCCCGTAACTTTCATCGAGGAGGTCACCGCCCTCAATGCCGCGGCGCTCGGTCAGCACCAGCTCCTCATCATCCTGCGCGACGGCATGAACTGGCCCGACGGCTACGACAAGAAGGCGCACATCTGGATGACCGACGACCAGCAGAAAGCCATCTGGGACTTCGTCGAAGGCGGCGGCGGATTCCTGGCCTTGCACAACGCCCAGGGGATCTACCCGCCCGCAGGGCTGTACTACAAGCTGTTCGGCGGCGACTACGGCGGGCATCCGAAGCCCTACGTGTTTGCCGTGCGCGTGGAAGACAAGAACCATCCCGTGACCGCCGGGGTCGAGGACTTCGAGATCTTCGACGAGCAGCACATGTGCAAGTACTACCTGGACCGCGAGCATCTGCTCTTGCGCGCCATCGCGCGGGACAACACCGCCTCCCCCTACGGCTGGTGGCGCGAGCTGGGCAAGGGGCGCTTCTGCTACCTGGCGCCGGGACACACTGGCGAGGTGCTGAACCACCCCATGATGCAGCGGCTCATGCGCAACGCGGTGAATTGGGTGCTGAAACTGAGATGACCGGAAAACGAAACTTGTGGCTGGTAGCTTGTAGCCTGTGGACAGCGGCTGCTCTGGCGCAGCAGCCGGGCCCGCACGCCATCCGCGTCGAGCGGATGCGGGCCGATATCGGCTTTCTTTCCTCGGATGTCCTCGAAGGGCGCCGCTCGCTGGAGCGCGGCGCCGAAGTGGCCGTCCAGTTCATCGCCGCCGAGTTCGCCAAGGCGGGGCTGAAGCCGGCCGCGGGTGATTCCTTCATCCAGCCGGTGCCCGTCATCGAGTACCGCCTCAAGCCGGACGGGCGCAAGCTGGCCGTGCGCATCGAGGGCCGTACCCGCCAGCTCGAGGCCGGTAAGGATTTCTCCGGCACGTTCCACCAGAACGTGAAGGTGAACGCGCCGGTGGTGTTCGCCGGGTACGGCATCACTGCCCCGGAGTTCGGCTACGACGACTACGCGGGCCTGGACGCGCAGGGCAAGATCGTTTTCGTCTTCGACCACGAGCCGCAGGAAACCGACCCGAGTAGTGTCTTCCACGGCTTGGGTAACACCATTCACTCCAGCCCGCAAGCCAAGATCCTGAACGCCCAACGCCACGGGGCCGTGGCCGTGCTAACGGTGGCGGAGCCGAACCGCAAGCACCCCTCAGCCCTCGAACGCATGGCCCGCGTTCCGGGCGGACGGCAGCGCGCCGCCAGCCCCGCTTCCCAGGTCCTGGCGGATAGCGAACGGCGCATTCCGTCCTTCAGCGTCAGCGATGCTGTGGCCGCGGACTTGCTCGCCACCACGGGCAGGAAGCCCGGCGAGATCCAGGCCGCCATCGACGCCTCGCTCAAGCCCGCCTCGCAGGCCCTGCCGGGAGTGAGCGTGGAGATGGAAGTCGAGGTCGGCGAGTCCCGCCGCGCCGCCACCGCCAACGTGGTTGGAGTACTCGAAGGCAGCGACCCGAAGCTGCGGGAGGAGACCATCGTCTTCGGCGCCCACTACGACCACCTGGGCATGCGCGGTTCGAGCGTGCTTCCCGGCGCGGATGACGACGCCTCGGGCACCGCCGCCATCATCGAGCTGGCGCGGGTCTTCGCCGCCGCCACCGAGCGGCCCAGGCGCACGCTGGTGTTCGTCGCTTTCGGCGCCGAGGAGGCGGGCCTGCTAGGTTCCTACTACTACGCCATGCGGCCGGCACAGCCCCTCGAGAAGACGCGCGGGGTCTTCAGCCTGGACATGATCGGCCGCGACGAGCAGCCCAGCGCGCAGACCAAGGGGCTGATCGAGATCGCCGAGGACACCTCCAACGAAGTCAACTTCATCGGGCTGAAGAGCAGCCCCGGGCTGCGGCCCGTGATCGAGGCCGCCAATCGCGAAGTGGGTCTGCGGCTCAACCACAAGTGGGACGATGACGCCGCCCTCAGCGTCATGTGGCGCAGCGACCACTACCCGTTTCTGCTCAAAGGCGTGCCCGCAGTGTGGGTCTTCAACGGCTTTACCCCGGACTATCACCAGCCCACCGACACCATCGACAAGCTGAACTTCGCCAAGATGGAGAAGATCGTGCGGCTGGTCTACCTGGCCGGCCGCGCTTTGGCGCAACAGTAACGCCGGCTTCCGTGG
>VFZS01000664.1 GCA_016871095.1 Acidobacteriota bacterium | reverse complement strand
GGCGGTGATTCCCCACACATACCGGAACACGAACCTGCACACGCGCCGGCCGCGGGAGCGAGTCAACCTGGAGTGCGACATCCTGGCCAAGTACGTGGAGAAGCTGCTGGGGCGGGGCGGGGGCAGCTTGAGCCTGGAGCGCCTCCGCGAGCTAGGCTACTGACTCAATTCTCGCACGATCTCGGCGGCGACGCGGCGGGCCTCCTCGATCTGACCCTTCTCGAAGCTGATGGCGCCGACGCGGGGGTGTCCGCCGCCGCCGTAACGCTCGCAGATGGTGGCCAGGTTGTGCGCCAGCTCGACTGGCGCCCAGGGGTTGGAACCCACCGAGACCTTGGTGCGGAAGCTGGAGACGCTCACTGAGACAGTGTAGACGGCGGCGGGGAACAGGTAGTACGGGATGAACTTGTTGTAGCCCTCCAGGTCCAGGCCCACCAGATCGAAGAAGACCACGCCGTCACGGGAGACCGTGCGCTCGCGGATGATTTCCACCGACTGGAGGTGGCGCTGGTGGAGGGGATGCCAGACCTGCTCGACGTCGGGTTGCCGCATGATGCCAGCGAGGGGTAGGTATTGCATCCAGCCGATGATCTGCTGGACCAGCCCGGAGCCTTTGACGCCCTCGATGACGGTCATCAACTGCATGGCGGGGGAGGCCAGCTCGACCGCGGCACGGGCGTCGGGGTATTGCGCGCCGTCTATGATCTCGGCCCAGGAGACCAGCTCGGCGAGGTCGGGGGCCTGGAAACCCCATTTCTGGCGGGCCACCGTGGCGATGAAGCTGGTGCAGGAGCGGAAGGAGGGATCGAACATCTTGCGCTCGCTGCGCTCACGCTCGAAGTGCTCCTCGTCTTCGGGGCACAAGAAGGCGCTTTGGTGGTGATCGAACCACCACGTGACGCGGGGGTGGGGAGAGTACTTGAAATCGACGATGGCGTTCTCGTCGCCGTCAAACATGTCCGGGGTGAAGAGCTGGGAGGCCCTGTGCGCCAGGCCGGTGAAGACGAACTCGGCCTGGGGGTGGAACTGTTCCCGGAGGAAACGGCAGAAGTAAGCGGCGGCGGCGGCGCCGTCGAAGCAGTGGTCGTGATACAGCACCCGTACGCGCATGCGGTAAAGCTATACAGCATCCCTCAAAAGGGGGGCGGTTTGCAAGCGAAAGTGGCACGAAGTCGGCCCGCGGAGGGCCCCTGGGGGGGCTGGTGGGCCCTGCTGGATTTGAACCAGCGACCAACGGATTATGAGTCCGCTGCTCTGACCGCTGAGCTAAGGGCCCGGGACGATTTCATTCTAGCAGTTGCGGGCGGAGCCGCCGCTCAAGTGGTGTGAAAAGACCGCCCAAGGGCTGTGACGAACAGGCAGGAATGCCTATTCCACGTTGCGTTGAGAGTACCCTGGAACCAGGTGGAATAGGCTTTCCAGCCTGTAGGCGGTACCTTCAGGGTCTCTCGCGCCAGAGCTGGCGGGCGAAGAGGAGGACGAAGCGGGGGTTGTACCAGAGGTAGCGCTTCCACAGCCGGCGGGGCTCGTGCAGCAGGCGGAAGAGCCACTCCAGGCCGTGCGTGCGCATCCACCTGGGAGCGCGGCGCTGGGCGCCGGCCAGCAGGTCGAAGGTCTGCCCCACGCCGAGCATGACGGCGGGCACGGTGCCGCGATGGGCCGCCATCCACAGGTCCTGCTTGGGCGTGCCCAACCCCACAAACAGGATGCGCACTCCGGAGGCGCGGATCTCGGTGAGGGCCTTCTGCTCCTCCTCCGGCGTGAGCGGACGGAAGGGCGGCGACCAGGCATAGGCCACTTGAAGGCCGGGGAACCGCCTCCGGACGCGCTCTACCAGGGCCTCCAGCACGCGCGGGCGGCCGCCGTAGAATCCCACGGGCACCCGGCGGTCCGCGGCGGCCTCCAGCAGGAGCGGGGTGAGTTCCGGTCCGCAGACCTGTACGGCGTCGTGGACGCCGAGCCAGTGCAGACCCCACACCAGCGGCATGCCGTCGGGAGTCACCAGGTCAGCCGCGCCGATGGCCTGGCGGAAGTCGGGGGAATCGTGCGCCAGCATGAGGTTGTAGACGGTGGCGAAGCAGACGGAGCGCGACTCGCCCGCGCCGGCCCAGGCGAGCACCTGGCGAACCAGGTCCGCGGCGGTGACGGCCTCGACGCGCACGCCCAGGATGCGCCGGAACGCCGGTGCGGCCACATCACCGCTCATGGATTGCTTCTCCCTGTGGAACCGGGTCGCCACCGCGCAGGGCGGGCCAGAGATCGCGCATCAACGCTCCAATGCTCTCGACGCTGTAGCGGCGGGCGATGTCAACGGAAACGGCCTCCGCGGCGGGCAGCGCCCGGGCGGAGTGCATGGCGCGGGCGAAGGCCCGGGGGTCACGCGCGGCGATCACGAACCCGTTGCGCCCATCCTGGATGAGGTCGGCGGCCCCGCTGACCGCGGTGGAGACAATCGGCTTGCCGCAGGCCAGCGCCTCGAGCATGGCATTGGACCAGCCCTCGCGGTGCGAACCGAAAACCACCACGTCGGCGGCGCTGTAGTACAGCGGCATCGTTTCGGGCTTCTGAAAGCCGGCGATCCTCACATCCACTTCGAGACCGAGTGCGCGAGCGGCGCGTTCGAGGCGAGGGCGGTCTTCTCCGTCGCCCACAAAGCATAGCAGGCCCGGAGCGCCGTCGCGGCGGTAGTGCCGGAACGCTTCTAGCAGAAGGCTCCAGCCCTTGGCGGCGTTGATGCGGCCGGCGCTGAGGAACAGCGGCAGGTCCTCGGGGAGGCCGAGCGTCTGCCGCGCGGGCAGCTTGGCGCGGGGCTGGAACACCAGCATGTCCACGCAGGTGGGGCATACCAGGATGCGCTCGCGGGGCAGCCGGCCGCAGCTTCGCGCCGCCAGGGCGTCGATGGCCGCCGCGTCGGCGTGGGCCATCACCAGGCGGGCCTGGCTTGCGCTGCGCATATGCGCCCCGTCGAACCAGCGAGCCAGCGGGCGCGCCCACCGGTAGCGCGAGCGC
>VFZS01000663.1 GCA_016871095.1 Acidobacteriota bacterium | reverse complement strand
GGGCGAAATTGCTCCAGGGGGAGGGCCAGCAGATCGGCGAAATGGGTGGGGACGAGCGAGCCGGCGAAATGGAACCCGCTGCCGTCGAGAACCTCCTGGTTGCGGACGGAGTCGTTGCCCTTATCAAAGATCAAGGTGATGGACTGGCAGTCGCGGGCCAGCGCCTGATAGCGGAAGGTCAGTTCCTGCAAGGCCTGGGCGAACGTCAGGCTGTCATGTTGATTGCCCGGGTAGACCTTCCACAGCAGAGGGACGTGAAAATCCACACTCACCAACAGGGCCAGTCCGACGATGCGCAGATCGGTGCGCTTGCTTTTGGCGTGACCGCGCTGGGCCAGCTGGCTGGGAGTTTCCGTATCGATGAAGGTGTCAAAGTTAGTGCAATCGAAAGCCAGACTGCTCAAATCCAGGTGGAAGGATTCGATCAGGCGTTGGGCGAGCGCTTCGCTGATGGCCGCAATCTGGGTTTCGCCGAGCAATTCCATGTTGTCCCAGAAGCGCCACGCGGAGAACTGTTGGGGAGCCGAACCTAACCAACGCGGCAGGGGTGTGGAGCGGAGCCAAGCGGGCATCTGCAACTTGCTGGTGGGCGCCAGGCAGCGGTTGATGGCGGCCACCAGCATGTACTGGCCCAGGGAAGGTCCCGGATGGCGTTTGGGGGCGTATTGATCAATGAGGGAGACCAACTGGAGTTGCTGGGCGAGGTCATAGAGGGCGGCGGCGCCACCGAACTGGGTGACACGAGCCCGTATAGGTTCGGCTTGAGCTTGCTGGAGACGTTGCAGGAGGGTATCGGGGGAGCCCAGGTACTGGAGGACGACCAGACGGGGGCGGCCGTTCACGTGGCGAGACTCGACCAGGTAGTAGTAGGGGCGGCCGTGGATGATTCTACGCTGGATGGTGGCCATTGATTTGGTGTATACATCACAGAGCCACAAGCGCATACACCGAGACAGGGCTTCTGATGACGGGGTGGATCCAAAAGCGCGCTGGGCGCGGCCCGGACGCACTCTCACGCCCGGGCCGATCGTCAAGTACTCAGGTCATCGCACGAGCTCATCGTGCTATTTCGTAACCTGAGGCTAGGCCTCAAGAATGCGCAAACATGCGCTAGCCCGACTTTCGCAAACTCGGAGGCTTCTCGCTCACGCCGCAGGCTCGGCGCTTGTTCTGGACGCATTAGATCTAATAGATGAAAGAAGTCCTGGCATCCAGCGTTCCAGTTCGAATGTCTTCACCGCCTTGCGCTGCTCCGCGTTCAGATCTGGCGCCAGCAACACCGTCGGCCGGCGGCCGCGCTCCAGCGTGCGAACCCGCACCAGCGTGGCTTTCACCTCCGCTAACGTCTTCATCATGGCTAGGATAGACTGGCGAGTGCCGGTTGCCAGGCGCACCAAACTGACCAACGTCAGACCGGTTACGGTCGCAAAGGTATGCAAGCGCAACGAACTGTCTGTCCACTGATGTGAAGGACCCCAAGGCACAATCCCTCCCTTTTTGGCCCGCCGGAACACCTCTTCCACGTTCCACTGCCCCCGGAACGCATACACGATCCTCCCCGTGCTCCAGACGTGACGGTCGGTGCACAACACGCGCCGGCCAAGACGAGTCCGTTCCAAGCGCCGCCGGCGGACAGCATCCACTCGCCATGCCAGCGAGACCCGCTTGCCCTGCCCGCTCACTTCGGCAACCACGAATTCCGACAGGTGCTCGCGTCGCAGCGCCTTGGCCACCCGCTCCTCCAACGCCTCGCGCGTGATCCGGCCGCGAGCCGCCAGCCGCTGCAATTTGCGGAGTTCTTCCTTGGCCTTGCGCAGCGCCGCCGCGATGCCCCGCTTCTGTCCGCGCAGCAGTTCCCGGCTTTCCACCACCACCAGCGTGCGATCTAAGGCCCCCACCGGAATCCGCAGCCGTGCGGCCCGCACCTCCCCCAGCTTCCCTCCCAGGCGCTTCATCGCGCCGCGCCGCCTGTTCCAGCGCCAACTGGGCGGCGTTGTGGCTCAGCGGCAGCGAGATCAGCGTGCCATAGCCTTCCGCATTCAGATCGAGTTCCAATTGCTCGCTCCAGGAGCCGCCGTCGCGCACCAGCGTGCGGTCTGGACGGCGGCCGTCCGGCTGTCCGGCGTCCAGCGCCTCGTGCAACTGGCCCAGCGCCTGCAAGCAGTCCCCCAGCACCGCCTGGTCCGACCCGTTGCCCGGATAGGCGCGGTGCAGCAGCGGCACATGCCCGGTCTCGCTGGCCAGCACCGCCAGTCCGACGACGCGCAGATCGCTCCGCTTGCTCTTGGCCTTGCCGCGCCGCGCCAGTTCCCCGCCGGTGGTGGTGGCGATGTGCGTGTCGAAGTTGGTGGTGTCGAATGCCAGCACGTCGGCCGACAACTGGAAGCGCTGGACGGTGGCGCGGGCAATGGCGATCTGGGCATTCTCCAGTTGCGCCGCCGTGACCCGTCCGGCCAGCCGGTGAAAGGCTTGCCCGGTGAAGGCCGAAGCCGGCAGGCAGGAGGCCCGCGGCACACAGGATTCCAAGAATTCCGCCAAGTGGCATTTCGCCGCCGGGGCACACGCGCGCTGGATGGCAACCGCGAGCACCATCTCGCCGACCGTCGGACCGGCGCCCCGCGCCACCGCTCCGCAGGCCCGATCGATGAGCTTGATCAAGTCGAGTTGCTCGGCCACCCAAAGCAACGCTCCCGCGTCACCGACGCGTCGCGTTCCGACCGTGCGGATTAGCGCCAAGTCCGCAACGGGGGGCGGGTCTGCAGGGCCTAAGACGGCTTGGCGGGCGAAAGGACGCTGCAAAACGGGATCCCAGAGAGATTGGGAAGCGATGCGATAGCGCCGCCCACCCACTGTACGTTCGAACACGTTCATTCCTTCATCTAGCCACATTTCAGCCCGATTGGCAAGAAGAAAGTGTATTTTAAGGGCGCCGGAATCCGCAGCCGCCCTCTACCGCCTCAAGACTGCGAAAGTCGGGCTAGTACGTCGTCCGGTTAGTTCTTTTTATTATTTG
>VFZS01000662.1 GCA_016871095.1 Acidobacteriota bacterium | reverse complement strand
GCGCCGGGCGGGCGTGGCGGGCGCGCGATCGCCTTCGCCTCGGCATCCATCTTGTCGAAGTAAGCCTTGAGACGCTGAACCACCTCGGGATTCTGGGCGGCCACATCGCGCTGCTCGCTGGGGTCGTTCTCGAGGTCGAACAGCATCATGGGTTTGGCCGCGTCGCCGGTGCGCACGCCGGGATACTGGTTGGGCCGCGACTGTTCATGTTGCGCAATGATGGTCAGGCCGTCGGGGCCGCGCGGATCTACCCACTTGCTGGCGTCCTCCAGGTAGGCGCCCCCCGGCGCGGGCGCGCGCACATGCAACTTCCAGCGGCCGGACCGGACCGTGCGCAGCTCGGGCCCCGACATGCAGAAGATAGCCTCGTGCGGACTGCGGGCGCCTTCGCTGCTCATCAGGGGGAAGATGTCCCGCCCGTCGATGACCCGGTCTGCGGGGGGCTTGCCACCGGCCAGGTTGACCAGCGTGGGGAGCACGTCGATGACGCCTGCGACCTCGCGGCAGGTGCGCCCCGCTGGGATGCGGCCGGGCCAGCGCGCGATCATGGGCACGCGCGTGCCGCCCTCCCAGTTCGAGGCTTTCATCCCGCGCAGCCCGCCGCTGCTCCCGCCGAACCAGGGGCCATTGTCCGAGGTGAACAGCACCAGCGTGTTCTCGTCCAGCCCCAACTGCTTCAGGCGGGCCAGAATCTGGCCCACCGACCAGTCCAGCTCGGCGATGACGTCGGCGTAAAGGTCGCCCGGCGTCTCGGGCGTGTAGAAATCCTCCGCGGCGGCCAGCGGCTTGTGCGGCATGGCGTGGGGCAGGTACAGAAAGAACGGCCGCTCGCGGTTCTGCTCGATGAAACGCAGGGCGCGCCGGGTGTAGTCCTGGGTGAGCAGCCCCTGCGTCACGGGGTAGGCGGCGACCTTCTCGTTATGCACGAGCTGCACGGGCCGCATGTCGTTCGAGTACAGGATGCCGTAGTATTCGTCGAAGCCCTGGGTGCGCGGCAGGTACTGCGAGACGTGCCCCAGATGCCACTTGCCGATGGCCATGCTGGCGTAGCCCAGCGGCTTGAGGGCTTCGGCGATGGTGATCTCATCGGCGGGCAGCCCGATGTCGTTGATGCCGGAGTCGGGCGCGGGGTTGCCGGTGACGCCCGTGCGGAAAGGATAGCGCCCCGTGAGCAGCGAGGACCGCGACGGAGCGCAGAAGGGCATGGGCACGTAGAAATCGGTGAAGCGGGCGCCCTCTTGCGCCATGCGGTCCAAATGCGGCGTCTTGTTGCTCCGGCTGCCGAAGCAGGCCAGGTCGCCGTAGCCCAGGTCGTCGGCGAAGATGACGACGAAGTTGGGCCGGCGGGCGGCCGCCCGCGCGCCCAGCGCCGGGGCAGCCAGCATCGTCAGGAAGTCACGGCGGGACACTCCACCCATGCCGCTGTTATAGCAGAAACCTGCCCGCGCCTATCCGCGGAAGGCCTGCTGCACCCGCTGCGTCTGGAGCTCGTTGAGCAGGCGCATGATGTTGTAGGCGCTCAGTTCGACCAGCAGGCGGGTCACCTGGGCGTGCTGCTCGTCCGTGAGGCTGGGCTCCACCGCGCGCATGGCCGCCACCACGCTCTCCTGCTGCCGCTCGAGTTCCGGCCGGTCGATCACCCCGTCGGCCATGGCCTGGGTGAATGATCCCAGCTTGTGGACCTGCTCCTCGATGACCGGCAGGTCCGTCTTCTCGTCAAACCAACTAATGCGTGCCACTTGGGTCTCCTGTTGAATTCGTGTCATGAAAATGGGGACAGACAGCCATTTTTCGCGAAGATAGGTTCGTCGCATTCCCGGTGCACGAGGGAAACCAGGGACTGGTGGATCAGTCCCTGGTTTCCCTGGCGGCGAAAAATGGTGTCAGTCCCCATATTCAGGACAGATCGGCCAGCCGCCGCAGCCGGGTGAAGCGTTCCTGGAGCTTCTCGCGGCCGCCGAGGCCGGCAACTTTGTCCACGATCTCGCGCGGCAGAAACTGCGCATCCGTGCACTCGAGGGTCGCGGCCATCTCCTGTAGCTCCTTCTCCAGCCCCTCGGTGGACGGCATGAACTGACCCACCACCTCGCCGAGCGCCTCGCGCGTTACCTGCCCGGCGCCTGCGAGCAGCGAGCGTCGCAGCGCGCGGCCCACCATGCCCTCGATGTCCGCACCGGACAGCTTCCCACGCTGCGGGATCTCCGGCACGTCCCCGGCGGCCAGCGTGGCGCCCAGCTTGCGCGCCATGGCCACGAACATCCCCCGGATCTCGGCCTGCTCCGCCGGGTAGAAGAGGGGAATGTGCACCTCCGCGCGGCCCTGGCGCTTGAGGTCGATGGGCAGCAGGTCAGGCCGGCAGGTGAGCAGCATCCAGAGGATCTGCCCGCGGTAGCGGGTGTCGCCCATCTGCGAAGCGATCATCGAGAACACGCGGCTGGAGGTCCCGCTGTCGCCCTCCTGGGCGCGGTTGCCGAGCGCGGCGTCGGCTTCGTCCACCACTACCACCACGGGTCCCATAGCGCGCAGCACGCTCAGCACGCGCTCGAGGTTGCCTTCGGTCTCGCCCACGTACTTGGAGCGGAAGTTCCTCAGCATCACGCAGGGGACGCCCATCTCGCCGGCCAGGCACTGCGCCAGAAAGGTCTTACCCGTCCCCACCGGCCCGCACACCAGATACCCCATCGGCAGGGTGTGCAGATCACCGCGCTTGAGCAGCGCCGCATCCTCACGCAGCCGCTGCTTGGCGGCCTCGTGGCCCACCACCATGTCCAGCGTCCAGCGCGGCTCGATGAACTCCAGCAGCCCCTGGCACTGCCGCTCGATCAACTGCTTCTTGAGACCGCGCAGGCGCCCGGCGTCCAGCCGGCTCGGGCCCTCCAGGGCGGACAGGATCATGATGTTGAGGTCGATGAGGGAGAGTCCCGCGGTGAGCTTGGCCAGCTCCGCCGGCTGGAACTCCGAGACCTGGGAGAAATCCCGTTCGCGGACGGTCCCTTCGATGAACCGCTCCCGCTCG
>VFZS01000661.1 GCA_016871095.1 Acidobacteriota bacterium | reverse complement strand
CAGCTACCTGCGCGAGGGTGCGTATTCCGGCGATGTCGATAGCCGTTCCGGCGGGATGCCGATAACGATTCCGGGCGATGTCGATAACGCGCTCGGAGCGAAGCGACGCCGGACGATTCATTGTCGCCGGACGGATCGGCATCCGTCAAGGAAAACCTGTCGGCGGGCTCATCCTTCCTCCTTTCCGGAGATGGTATTGGGGGACCAGTAGTCGGAGCTGTGGGAATGTGGAAAACTCGCCCCGGGCGAGTTTTCCAAGGGCGGTGGGAAGAGTGGGAAACCTGCCTTTGGTTTTCCACGCTTTCCACCGCCCGTCATTTCCACAGTTCGCCATCCGCAGGCTCACTCACTGGTTCGCTGTCGGCTTGGCGGTGCGCTTCTTCCGCAGCGACTCACCGGCGAGCTCGAGCCGGTGCGCGTTGTGCACCAGCCGGTCCAGGATGCTGTCGGCCACGGTGGGATCGCCGATCTGGGCGTGCCAGGCCGAGACCGGCAGTTGGCTGGTCAGCAGCGTCGAACGCGCCTGATAGCGCTCGTCGCAGATCTCCAGGAACTCCCGGCGTTCACCCTCGGCTAGCGGCGCCATGGCCCAGTCATCCACGATCAGCACATCCACGCGGCTCAGGCGATATAGCAGCTTGCGCAAGCTGCCGTCGGCCCGCGCCATGCCCAGGTCGCGGAACAACTCCGTGGCTTTGGTGAAGTAGGCGGTGTAGCCGTCGCGGCAAGCCTTCTGCCCGAAGGCCCGCGCCAGCCAGGTCTTGCCGATGCCCGTGGGCCCCAGCAGGAACAGGTTCTGGTGCTCGCGCACCCACACCGATTCGGCGGTGAGCGAACGCACCAGTGGGCGGTCCAGGCCGCGCGGGGTGCGAAAGTCAATATCCTCCACGCAAGCCGGCCCTTCGAGGCGGGCGTTGCGCAGACGGCGCTCCAGGGCGCGGTTGGCGCGCCAGTTCCACTGGCGGTCGATGAGCAGGCCGAGACGCTCTTCAAAGCTCAGCCGGTGCACCGCGGGGTCCTCCTGCTGCTCGCGGAAGGCCGCGGCCATGCCGCGCAGCCGCAGGGTGCATAGTTTCTCAAGAGTAGGTTGGGTCAGCATGATTCCTCACTGAAGGGTAGGGGTGTCGAAGTAGTCTGCTCCGCGCAGGTTGTCGTGCTCCACCGCGGGCCGGCTGAGCGGAGCGGGCTCCACCGGCAGGCGGTCCAGGCCGCGCTCGAGCATGGACTTGAGGCTCTGATAGGAACAGGCGTTCAGGAGCAGGGCGCGCGCAGCGGCGGCCTCCACTCGCTCGGTGGAGTACTGCTTGGCCAGGCGCAGGATGCCCAGGCAGGAACGGAAGCCCATCTCGGGATGGGGCTTGCTGGTCAGGATGCGCTCCACCACGGCGGCGGTGGCCGTCCCCACGCTGGCCGCCCACTGGATCAAGCGCGAGGGCGTCCACTCCAAGTGCTTCTGGTGCGAGCGGGGCCGGTGCTCGGCCGCCGTGGTGGCCTGATAGGGCACGCGGCTGCGGACGTGGCTGGCCACGCGCACGCCGCGATGAAAGATCTCCACCGTGGCCGCCGAGGCACGCAGCTCCACCTGCTGGCCGGTGAGCTGGTAGGGCACGCTGTAGCAGTGGCGGTCGAACTCGATGTGATAGTCGATGTTGACGCGGGCCGTGCGCCACTCGCCGTACTGGAAACGCTCCGCCGGCAGGGGCCGCAGCGCGGGCCTCTCGAGCGTCTCGAACAGCGTCCGGCGCGTGCCCTCGCGTTTGCGGAAGGGGCGGTCATTCAGGCGCTCGAGCAACTCGGCCATGGCCTGGTCCAGTTCCGCCAAGCCGAAGAACTTGCGCCGGCGCAGCGCGGCCAGGATCCAGCGTTCCACCACCAGCACCGCGGCCTCCACCTTGGCTTTGTCGCGGGGCTTGGCGGGCCGCGCCGGCACCACGGCGATGCCATAATGCGCCGCCATCTCCTGGTAGGTGCGGTTCAGATCCGGCTCGTAGCGGCAGGCCTTGCGGACGCCGGTCTTGGGATTATCCGGGACCGCGATCTCCGGCACGCCGCCGAAGAACTCGAAAGCGTCGAGGTGCGCCCCGATCCAGTCCGGCAGGGTCTGCGTGCGGCGCGCCTGGGCGAAGGTGTAGCTGGAGGCGCCCAGCACGGCTACGAAGATCGAAGCCGGCCAGGGCTCGCCGCTGGGGCGGTCGTAGACCGGAACCGTGTCCCCCGCCCAGTCGATGAACACTTTCTCGCCGGCGCGGTGCTGCTGGCGCAGGACCACATCCTGGTGGGAGCGCCACCGCTGGTACAGCTCGCAGAAACGGCTGTAGCGGTAGCCGTTGGGGCAGGCCTGGCGATACTCCTCCCAGACCAACTGCAGGGTGAGGTGCTTGTGGGTTTGCAGTTCCCGGTGGATGGCGGCGAAGTCCGGGGGCGGGTACTGGCCCCCGCGGACCGCCGCGAACCGCTCGGGGAACAAGCGGGCGCTCAACTCCCGCTCCTCCAGCTCCGCGATCTGCGCCCAGCTCAACCCCGCCGCTTCGGCGGCCCGCAGGTACTCGCACACCGTGCTCTGGGCGATCGCACAACTGGTCGCAATATGCTGCTGTTTCAGCCCCAGGGAATGAAGTCGCAGGGTCTCTTTGATCTTGCGCATGGACAGCCTTTCTTGCGGCAATCTGTTTCCTCCAACTTCCAGTGGAGACCAGACGGCCGCCAGTCTGCCCAGCGTGCTTCGCCCAGCCGGTTCTACACAACCGCTCCGGGCATGGCGGTCACTCTCCCAGGGCCTGCCGCAATTATCGGCAGCCCCGGAATCCTTATCGCCATCATCCCGGAATCGTTATCGGCATCATCCCGGAATCCCTATCGACATGCCCCCGGAACGGCTATCGGCATGGCCCGGAATACGCAGCGGCCGCACGGCGGCGGTGTTGACCAGCTTCATCGCCTCCTGCCAGCAGATCAAGCTCGACCCCTGGGCCTACCTTCGCGACGTGCTCACTCGGATCGCGGCGCATCCCGTGAACGCGCTC
>VFZS01000660.1 GCA_016871095.1 Acidobacteriota bacterium | reverse complement strand
TGGACTCCGCGGAGGCCATGTCCAGGTACGCGGTGAGCGCCTCGACCCCCGTGGCGCGCACCTCCGCGGCCACTTTCTCGTTGTTTTCCGGCTCGTTGGAGGCCACCACGATGCGCGCGCCCGCGCGCGCCAGCTCCAGCGCGATGGCGCGCCCGATCCCACGGCTGGCGCCGGTCACCAATGCGGTCCGATTGCTCATAAGCTATCCATCATAGTAGAAAGGGAGTTCGCCCCACGGAATATGGCCTACACCGACTTGCGCGAATTTATCGCGGCGCTGGAGACGCACGGCGAGCTGGCTCGCGTGCGGGTGCCCGTCGATCCCGTCCTCGAGATGACGGAGTTCGCCGACCGCGCCGTCAAGCGCGGCGGCCCCGCCCTGCTCTTCGAGAATCCCAAGGGTTCCCGCGTCCCCGTCCTCATGAACGCCTTCGCCAGCCGGCGGCGGATGGAACTGGCCCTGGAAGTGGACTCGCTCGAGGAGGTCGCCGCCCGCATATCCAGCCTCTTGCAGTTGCAGGTCCCGGAGGGGCTGCTGGGCAAGCTGAAGATGCTCCCCAAGCTCGCCGAGCTGGGCTCCTTCTTTCCCCGCACGGTGTCCGGCGGCCCCTGCAAGGAGGTCATCCTCCGCGAGGGGTTTTCGCTGTTCGACTTCCCCATCCTCCACTGCTGGCCGCAGGACGGCGGCCGGTTCATCACCTTGCCGCTGGTGTTCTCGAAGAACCCCGACACCGGCAAGCGCAACTGCGGCATGTACCGCATGCAGGTGTTCGACGAACGCACCACCGGCATGCACTGGCAGACCCACAAGCAGGGCGCCGAGCACTACCGCCGGCTGGAGGCTCACGGCCGCGCGCGCATGGATGTGGCCGTGGCGCTGGGCGGCGATCCGGCTACCATCTTCTCCGCGGTGCTGCCTCTGCCCCCGGACCTCGACGAGATGATCTTCGCCGGGTTCCTGCGCGGCGCCCCGGTCGAGATGGCGCGCTGCGAGACCGTCGATGTCGAGATCCCCGCCCAGGCCGAGATCGTGCTGGAAGGCTGCGTGGAACTGGGCGAGCTGCGCCGCGAGGGGCCCTTCGGTGATCACACCGGCTTCTACTCGCTGGAGGACGACTACCCCGTCTTTCACGTCACCTGCGTCACCCAGCGCCGCGATCCCATCTACCCCGCCACCATCGTAGGCCCGCCTCCCATGGAGGATTACTTCATGGGTCAGGCCGTCGAGCGCATCTTCCTGCCGCTGATGAAGCTGCAACTGCCCGAGATACGTGACGTATCGATGCCCGCCGAGGGCGTCTTCCACAACCTCATGCTGGTGTCCATCCGCAAGTCCTATCCGGGTCACGCCCGCAAGGTGATGCACGCGCTGTGGGGCATGGGCCAGGCCATGTTCACCAAGTGCATCGTGGTGGTGGACGAGGACGTGGATGTGCAGAACGCGCGCGAAGCGGCCTGGCAGGCCCTCAACAACATCGATCCCGAGCGCGACATCGAGTTCTCCTTCGGTCCCATCGACTCGCTGGATCACGCCAGCCGCCTCCCCAACTTTGGCTCGAAAATGGGTGTCGATGCCACGCGCAAGTGGCCCACGGAGGGCTTTGCTCGTCCCTGGCCGGACGTGATCCGCATGTCGCCCGAGGTGCAGCGCCGCGTCGATGAGCTGTGGAAGCAGGCGGGGATCTGAGGCATGAATGTTCCGCTGTGGAAGTTCAATCCCGTGCAAGTGCTGGCTCTGGCCTGTTTCGGCGTGGCCGTGGGCGTGTGGCTGAAGAAGAAGGTTCCGGTGCTGGACCGGCTGAACATCCCGGCTTCGGTGGTGGGCGGTCTGGTCTATGCGCTGGCCGCCCTGGCGCTGCGCGATCGCCTGCTCAACCTGGAATTCGACCTGGTCTTGCGCGACATCTTCATGGTGGCCTTCTTCACCACCATCGGCATGAGCGCCAGCCTGCGGCTGGTCAAGCAGGGCGGGCAGCGTCTGCTGTTGTACTTCGGGCTAGCCACGCTGGGCATCGCCCTGGAAAACGTCCTGGGGGTGGTGGCGGCCAGGGTGATGGGCCTCGATCCGCTGATCGGGCTGATCGCCGGATCGGTGACCATGGCCGGAGGTCCGGCCACGGCGCTGGCTTTCGGCGGCACCTTCGAGAGCCTGGGCGTGACCGCCGGCACCACCCTGGCCATCGCTTGCGCGATCGCGGGCATAGTTGCCGGAGGGCTGCTGGGCGGCTTTGCGGGCGGCTGGCTCATACGCCGGCGCGGGCTGCACACGGCCGGAGGTCCGCGCCTCTCCGCCGAGGCTACTGTCGAGGCAGTGGCCTACGCCGCCGATCCGCCGCCGACCGTGGCCAGCCCGGTGGCCGAGGAAGCCGCCAGGGAACATGCCTCGCTGCTGAACAACGTCGTCGCCCTGGGCGTGGCCATGGGACTGGGCACTCTGGTCAGCCGGGCTCTACAGAACCTGGGCCTGGTCCTGCCCGCTTACATCGGGGCCATGCTGTGCGCCGCCTTCATACGCAATCTGGACGACCGCTTCCGCTTCGCCGGCATCTCCCAGCGCCAGATGGATATGGTCGGCAACATCTCGCTCAACCTCTTCATCGTGATGGCGCTGCTGACGCTGCAACTGTGGGAGCTGGTGCACCTGGCCGTCCCCGTGCTGGTGATTCTGCTCCTCCAGGTCGTGCTGGTGATGCTGCTGTGCATGACGCTGACCTTCCGCCTGATGGGCCGCGACTACGACGCGGCGGTCATGTCCGGCGGCTATTGCGGGTTTATGCTCGGCACCACCGCCAATGCCATGGCCTGCATGGACGAGCTGGTGCAGAAATTCGGCCCCGCTCCGCAGGCCTTCCTGATAGTGAGCCTGGTGGGGGCGTTTCTGATCGACTTCACCAACGCGCTGATCATCACCAACGCCATCAACCTGCCGCGGTGAGGCGGATGTCGCCGCAACGGGACGGTCTGAGTGTACACTGTGTGCATGTGGGGGACAGAATGGAGGACCTGGAGAATACGGTAAGGAAGGA
>VFZS01000659.1 GCA_016871095.1 Acidobacteriota bacterium | reverse complement strand
CTGCCAGGCCACCCAGGCCGAGGGCGCCAGCGCCGCGATCAGGACCAGAACTGCGCAGGTCCGCTTCATAGCCGGAGGGCGGCGAACTCCTTGAGCAGCTCGAAGCGCGTAGCCACTGTCCGTACAGGCTCGCCGATCTGTTCGACGTTTTCTCCGCGCGTCTGGCCCGCGCCCTCTGTCAGCTTCAGGTACCCCACCTTGGCGGGGTCGATGCCCATCACGCGGCAGCAAGTGGCGTCCACGGCGACCGGGTCGGCGCCGGCCACCAGGACGCCCGCGGCTTTCGGCCGCCCCTGTATCGGCCCGTTGCCTTCCATCCCCACCACGCCGTCCACGAGTATGAACTGGCGCGGGAACAGCGCGTGCAAGTCGGCGATGCACTCATGGATGCCGGCCCAGTGGAGCAGGTTCTTGGGCCAGCCATAGATGCCACCGGGGACGACCCCGAACAGGTTCTTCATGCCCAGGGTGGCGCCGGCCCAGTGGTGCGTCTTCATCTTGGCCAGCGACACCAGCAAGTCGGCCTGTAGCACAGTGCGCGGCAGGTAGAGCCGCTGGAGGCGGGAGCGAGGCCGGGACAGGAGCACCGGGCTGAACTCGTCCAGGTTCAGGTCGGTGAAGATCTCCTCGAAGCGGGGAACGAAATGGAAGTAGCCGGCAGCCTCGGCCAGATCCAGGGTGATGCGCCGGTGTCCGGGTCCCTCGGCGATGCGGACCTCCGCGGCGCCCAGGGAGCGGAAGGCTTCCAGCGCGGCGCCGACCACCAGCGGGTGCGTGTTGATGGCGGCCCCCGCCTCGTACTCGACCAGGTTGGGCTTGAGCACGACGCGCCGGCCGCGCACGTCCACCTTCAGTTCGGCCAGCATGCGGCGCACCAGGTCGTGGAGTTTCTGGCCGTAGTCCGGGGCGCGGGCGATCAGCACGCGGGGGCGGGGACCTGACGGGGCGCGTCGGCAGCCGGCCAGCGCCGCCGCGGCTCCCGAAGCTGCCAGCAGGTCACGCCGCCGCATGGGTCAGCTCACCATCACATTCCGGCCACTCGCGGCCGCCTCAGCTATGATCCGCAGTGCCAGCTCGATTACGGTGCGGCAGCGGACGCCCGATGGAAACGGCGCCGGGCTGCGGCCGTGGACCAACAGAGCCAGGCGCAACCAGGCCAGCCCCTCCATGGAGCGGCACTGAAGGTAGCTCTCCTCGGCGAGGCGGAGGGTGGGCGTCAACCGCGCGTCGTGCATACCGTGGAGCGCCAGCAGCGCCAGGCCCGTGGTCTCGGGGTAGGAGCCGGCCTCGTATCCCAAGGCCCGCGAGGAGCCGTGATTCCAGCCGCCGTCCTGGCAGCGCCGGGCCAGCAGGTGCTCCCGCCCGGCCTCGAGCCGCTGGCGGAGGGAGGGAGAAGGATGGCTGCGCTCGCACTTCTCGAGCGCCAGGATGCTCAACGCGGTGGGCGCCACCCAAGCGGCGGCGCCCGGGTAGAACGGCCAGCCGGCGTGGCCCGTCAGACGGTCCGCGGGCACTCCCAGGAGGCGCTGCCGCAGCCGGTACCACCAACCGGACTCCCTTCCGCTCTGCGCCAGCAGCCACTGGACCGCCTTGGGGGAATCTCCCCAGCCCGGCTGGGAAGGAGGCAATAGCAGCGGGAGACACGTCACCCCGGTGCTCTCCGTCACTGCGGGATGGGGAGGCCAGCCCCCGTCGGGGCGTTGGTGATTGCTCAGCCAAGCCTGGCCACGCCGCCACTCCGGGCCGGTGTTCCCCACCGCCGAGAGGGCCAGCAGGGCGAAGGCGGTGGGCTCCGTCCAGGATCCACCGCCCAGATAGCCCCAGCCGCCATCGCGGCCTTGCCAGGCCAGCAGCCGCTTCGGCTCGCCTTCGGTGAAAGGCATATTGCTGCCGGGCAGGGCAGACCCCGCGGCCTGCCCCGGTGTCCCGTCAGCTCTGCAACTTGCGCTTGCGGCGCCGCATGATCAGCAGCACCAGAACGGCCGCCGCCCCGACCCACAGGATCACCGACAAAACCGTGTTGTCCATCGTCTCGTCTCCTTGCTCCTTGATCTACTGCACTTCAAAAGAAACCACCGTGCGCCCGGATCCTCCCGACTACCCCTGGAACGACCGCATCAGCGGGAAGAGGTTCTTGAACAACTGTAACAGGCCGGGGCCCGCCGCCACGACCAGCATCGAGGGGAGGATAAAAAAGAAAATCGGGAACACCAGCTTCACGCCCACTTTGGCGGCCCGCTCCTCGGCGTCCTGCCGCCGGCGCACCCGCATGAAGTCGGAGTGGGTGCGCAGCGAGTCGGCAATGCTCGCTCCGAAGCGATCCGCCTGCACCATCGTCGCCACCAGTTTACGCAACTCCGGCTCGCCCGTTCGCGAGGCCAGGTTCTTCAGTGACTCCACGCGGCGCTTGCCGGCCCGCATCTCCAGGGACACCAGGTTGAACTCCTGGCAGATTTCCGGGTGCGTAATCTCCAGTTCCCGCGCCACGTTCACCATGGCCTGGTCCAAGCCCAGACCGGCCTCCATGCAGACCACCATCAGATCCAGTGCGTCCGGCAGCGAGAGGCGGATCTTCTCCTGCCGCCGGCCCACCAAGTGGTCCAGGCCCAGGTTGGGGCCGAAGAAACCCACGGCTCCGCCCGCCACCAGCACGACGATGCGCAGCACCGGGTTGGCGGTGATGAAGTCCTTGAGGAAGAAGGCCGCGATGAGCAGAGCCGCTCCCAGGATGATCTTCATCCCGAAGTAGAAGCGCAAGGCCAGATCGGAGCGGAAACCCGCCGCCATCAGCCGGCGCCGCGCGGCCGAGGCGTCCTCGGGCGAGAGGGGGACCTTCTCCCCGATGTACTCGATCACCCGCACCAGGAAGCGCTTCTGCTGCCCCGGCATAGCCACGCTGATGGGAACCGCCTCGGGCCCTCCGACGGGACCGCCCAGCCGTTCCCGGATGCCTACCGGGCGCACATAGAGCCGGTAGCCGAAGACAGAAATCACGGCCATCAGCAGGCAGAAGAGGCCGATCGCAATTCCG
>VFZS01000658.1 GCA_016871095.1 Acidobacteriota bacterium | reverse complement strand
CATGAGCTCTGACGGCAAACCCAAACCCCGCGTCGCGGTCTTCAAGTTCGCCTCCTGCGACGGCTGTCAGTTGAGCCTGCTGGACGCCGAGGAGGAGCTGCTGGCGGTGGCCGGCGCGGTCGAGCTGGCCTACTTCCCGGAGGCCTCCCGCAGGATGCTCAAGGGGCCTTACGACCTCGGGCTGGTGGAAGGCTCCATCACCACGCATCACGACGCCGAGCGCATCCAGCAGGTCCGCCGGCAGTGCCGCGTGCTGATCACCATCGGCGTGTGCGCCACCGCCGGCGGCATCCAGGCCCTGCGCAACTGGCAGGAGGTGGGCGAGTTCGTGCGGGTGGTCTACGCCAACCCGGACTTCATCCGCACCCTGAAGCTGTCCACCCCGGTGGCCGAGCACGTCCCGGTGGATTTCGAGCTGCGCGGCTGCCCCGTCAACAAGTACCAGTTGATCGAGCTGCTGGCCGCCTACCTGTCCGGGCGCAAGCCCAATATCCCCACTTACAGCGTGTGCCTGGAATGCAAGCGGCGGGGCGCGGTGTGCGTGGCGGTGGCCGGCGGAACGCCGTGCCTGGGACCGGTCACCCAGGCCGGCTGCGGCGCCCTGTGTCCCGCTTACCGCCGCGGCTGCTACGGCTGCTTCGGGCCCATGGAGAGCGCCAACACTCCCGCTCTGGTGGAACAGCTCCGCCGGCTGGGCAGCTCCGACGACGAGATCCTGCGCGCGTTCCGCAGCTTCAGCGCCTGGGCCTGGCAGTTCCGCCAGGCCAGCGAGCGGGCGGAGCGCCCATGAGTCAGCCTGGGGTGCTCATCATCGGCTACGGCAGCCCGCTGCGGGGGGACGACGGCGTGGGCATGCGCGCCGCGGACCTGCTGCGCGAGGCGTCCTGGCCGCCGGGCGAGCGCCCTGAGATCGTGGCCTGCCACCAGTTGACCCCCGAGCTGGCCGAGCCGGTCAGCCGCGCTGGCCGCGTCGTGTTCATCGACGCCGCTTGCGATGATGATCCCGGGACCATAACTTGCCGTCCCATCGCGCCGGAGGTTCCCGGCCCCGCGGCGTTCACTCATCTGGCCGGCCCCGCGGCTCTCCTGGCCGCGGCCCGGCGCTGGTACGGACGGTGTCCCGAAGCGGTGCTGTGCTCGGTCGGAGGAAAGGACTTCGGCCTCGCCGAGCAGCTCTCCCCCGCCGTCTCCGCCGCCCTGCCGGCCCTGATCGATCAAGTTCTCGAGGCTGCCGCCGGCGTGCCCTGTGCCCCCGGCAGCCATCCCTGATGTGAGGAAGATTGCATGAAGAAACTCAAGCATGTCGAAGGCGATTCCGCCCACGACATCATCCGCCCCAGAGAACACCCCCTGGATCCCTTCTTTGAGCCCGAGACGGTGGCCGTCATCGGCGCCACCGAGAACCCCGGCACGGTCGGCCGCACGGTGCTGTGGAACCTGATGTCCAGCCCCTTCGGCGGCACCGTGTTCCCGGTGAATCCCAAGCGCCCCGGCGTATTGGGCATCAAGGCCTACCCCAACATCGCCGCCATCCCGGAGAAAGTGGACCTGGCCGTGGTGGTCACGCCGGCGCCCTCCATCCCCGGCATCATCCGCGAGTGCGTGGACGCCGGCGTCAAGGCCGCGGTGGTCATCTCGGCCGGCTTCAAGGAAGTCGGCCCGGAAGGCGCCGAGCTGGAGCGCCGCCTGGTCGAGGAAGCCCGGCGCGGCCAGATGCGCATCATCGGGCCGAACTGTCTGGGCGTGATGTGCCCGCTCAGCGGTCTGAACGCGACCTTCGCCCGCGGCATGGCCCTGCCCGGACACGTGGGCTTCATCAGCCAGAGCGGCGCGCTGTGCACCGCGGTGCTGGACTGGAGCTTGCGCGAGCAGGTGGGCTTCAGCGCCTTTCTTTCCATCGGCTCGATGTCCGACGTGGGCTGGGGCGACCTGATCGACTACCTCGGCCAGGACGCCCGCACCCGCAGCATTCTCATCTACATGGAGACCATCGGCGACGCCCGCTCCTTCCTGAGCGCGGCCCGCGAGGTGGCCCTCTCCAAACCGATTCTGGTGATCAAGCCGGGCCGCACCGAGGCTGCCGCCAAGGCCGCCGCCTCCCACACCGGCTCGCTGACCGGCAGCGACGAAGTGCTGGACGCCGCCTTCCGCCGCGTCGGCGTGCTGCGCGTCAACAACATCGCCGACCTCTTCTACATGGCCGAGGTGCTGGCCAGGCAGCCCCGCCCCAAGGGCCCCCGCATGACCATCGTGGCTAACGCCGGTGGTCCCGCGGTGCTGGCCACCGACTCGCTGGTCACCCACGGCGCCGAGGTCACCCAGTTGTCCGGCGAGACCATGGAGGCGCTCAACCAGGTGCTGCCCGCGGTGTGGAGCCGCAACAACCCGGTGGACATCATCGGGGACGCCGCTCCGGAGCGTTACGCCAAGGCGCTGGAGATCGTGGCCAAGGACCCCAACAGCGACGGTCTGCTGGTGATTCTCACTCCCCAGGCCATGACCGACCCCACCCGCACCGCCGAGATGCTGCGCCCTTACGCCCACATCGAGGGCAAGCCGGTGCTGGCAAGCTGGATGGGCGGCACCGAGGTGGCGGCGGGCGAGGAGATCCTCAACCGCGCCGGCATCCCCACCTTCCCCTATCCCGACACCGCCGCCCGCGCCTTCGTCTACATGTGGCGTTTCGCCTACGCTCTGCGCGGCCTCTACGAAACGCCCATGGTGCCCACCGGCGAGGAGCATGAGGCCGACCGCGCCCGCGCCGAAGGCATCATCCAGAAGGCTCGCCAGGCCGGCCGCACCATCCTGACCGAGTACGAATCCAAGCAACTGCTGGCCACCTACGGCATCCCCATCGCCGAGACTTCCGTCGCGCATAGCGAGGAAGAGGCGGTCCAACTGGCGGCCAAGATCGGCTACCCGGTGGTGCTGAAGCTGTTCTCGGAAACCATCACCCACAAGACCGACGTGGGCGGCGTGCAGTTGAACCTCCGCAGCGAGGCGGCCGTGCGCAATGCCTACCGCATGATCGA
>VFZS01000657.1 GCA_016871095.1 Acidobacteriota bacterium | reverse complement strand
GCTCGCAGCCGGTGACGTCCAGGAAGGCCTCGTCAATGGAGATGGGCTGCACCAGCGGGGCGTACTCGGCGAGCAGGCGCATCACGCGGCGGGAGTATTCGCCGTAGGTGCGATGCCGCCCCGGCAGTACGATGGCCTGGGGGCAGCGGCGCAGCGCCTCCCGCATGGGCATGGCCGAGCGCACGCCAAACTGCCGCGCCACATACGACGCCGAGGAGACCACGCCGTGCCCCTGTGGGTCGCCGCCGACGAGCACCGGCTGACCGCGCAGGCTGGGGTCCAGCAGCTCCTCCACGCTGACGAAGAAGGCATCCAGGTCTATGTGGATGATCTGGCGAGTATCCATATGACTTGTAGGGGCGAAGCATTCGCCCGCCATTTGGGTGCACGTCCGGTGCTGCTTGGCGAATGCTTCGCCCCTACGCGTGCGACGCACCTCCGGAGGTGCGTCGCACGTAAACGCACATAAACGTCGCCCCTACTTTCCCAACGCCCGCAACACCTCGCGGCTCACCACCTGCACCAGCTCGTCGTCGCTGGTGGTCCGGCGCGGGCGGCGGCGCCGGCTGAGGCGAGAGCATAGCTCGCACTGCTGGCAGTACGGCCCGCCGCCGTCTCGCCCCAGGCCCAGCCGCTCGCGCATCTCGAACAGCTTGCGCACCTCCGCTGAGGGCAGGCCGCGCACTCGCCCAAACTGGTAGGCCGCCAGAGTAACCTGGGCGGCGTGCTCTACCTTCTCCAGCTTGAAGTAGGCGTCAAACACGTCCTGGCCGACGGTAATGGTGCCGTGGTGATCCAGCAGAATGGCATCGTGCTGGGCGATGAGCTCACGAATGGCGGTGGGGCCTTCTGCCGTGGAAGGTGTGGCGTACGCCGCCGTGGGGATGGCGCCGAAGGTGACCACCACCTCCGGGATGACGCACTGGGCCAGGGAGACGCCAGCAATCGTGCAGGCCACGGCCACCGGCGGGTGGGCGTGCACCACGGCCTGCACGTCCGGCCGCTGGCGATACACCTCCAGGTGCAGCAGAATCTCCGAGGACGGCTGCAGGTGGCGGTTGGCCGCCGTGTGCGGCGGCAGCTTGTGGCCGGCCATGTCCGTGACGATGAGTTGGTCGGCGGCGAGGTAGCCTTTGCTCAGGCCGCTGGGGGTGAAGAGCAGGCGGTCGGCGGCCAGGCGGATGGAGACGTTGCCGTCGGTGGCGGCCACGTACCCCCGCTGGTGCAAGCGCCGGCACACTTCTACCATGTCGGCGCGATATTCGGCTTCCGTCTTGCGAGTCATGGGGTATGAAACCACCAAGACCCAAAGGAATTCAAAACTTGGTGTCCTTGGTGTCTTGGTGGTTGGCAGGAGATGGCTACATTTTGTACCGTTGGCGCAGCGTCTCCGAGACCTGGCGCAGCAGGGTGAAGGCGTGCTCCACGGTCTCGGTCTTGTCGGGATTGAGCAGGCAGCAGCGGGCGGGGGCCAGCAGGGCCTGGTGCAGCAGGCGCTCCCTGTCCACGCCCTTGCTGACCAGGTAAGCCCACAGCCCCTCGATGCGGGCCAGCAGCGTCTCCAGGCCCTCGCCCCCAAAATCCTCGACGGCCGTGGGCACCAGGCCCCAGGCGATGGTGCGCCCTTTGGCCAGGAAGCGCCCGACCTCGGCGGCGTAGCGGGTGAAGATGGCCCCGCAGCCAAAGGCGTCAAAAGAGAGCAGGTCAATATCGGCGGTGAGCAGGAAATCCCAGTCCGGGTTGCCGCAAAGGTGCACGCCCCGCATCCCGTCCACGCCCGCCAGCATCGCCGCCAGGTCGTCTTTGGCCCGCTCGCTGGTGTAGCCGGTGAAGCTGGAGAACAGCAGCTCCAGCCCAGGCTCGTCAATCCAGACGAAGGCGCCCGGATGCCTGGCCCGCAGCTCCTCGGCCTGGTGGTTCAGCTTGCGCTGGATGAAGTCGAAGATGACCGTGCGCACGTCGTCGTTGTAGATGATGGGCTTGAGGTTCTCGTCGCTGATCTTCAGGCCGAAGCTGAGGGGGCCGATGATCTGGCCGCGGATCGCCGGGTAGCGGCTCAAATCGAGGCTGAGGAAGCGCTGGTACACCGCTGAGTACTGGGGCGATAGGGCGAACGTCGCCGCCTCGGCGCTGGCCTCGGCGTAGGCGGCCAGCTCGTCGTAGAAGCGAGTGGTGTCGAAGGCAACCCGCTCCTGCGCCAAATCGAGCCGCACGCCGGGGAAGTTCTCCGAGGCCTGGGCGTACATGTCCTCGTAGTAGCTCAGCCGGGGGAGCTGGGGCCAGAAAGGGACGTCCAGGCTCAGGGCCAGCGCCAGCGCCCGCTCTACGTCCCGGTGCGGCAGGATGCCCATGGCCGTGGTCTGGAGATTGCCGGGGAGTGGCATCAGGCGCCTCGGGGGTCGGGGGCTGTGGTGATGACCGGCTGGGCCAAAGCCTGGGGCGTGCTCACGTCCACGTGATCCACGATGCCCACGATAATCGTGCGGATGGGGGCAGGGTCCATCTGCACCACCTGGCGCGCGGAATTGCCCTCGTCCAGGACCAGCACGGTGTCGCCCGCGCCGGCCTGCACGGTGTCGGCGGCGATGAGGTAACGATCCTGCAGCACGCCCTCCGCGGAGAGCGGCTCCACGATGAGCAGCTTGCGCCCTTCAAACACCGGGGCCTTGATGGTGGCGACGATGGTGCCCGTGACCTTGGCGACGAACATCTGACTAACCTTTGATAGGTCATTGCGAGGAGCGCAGCGGTTGCGAGGAACGAAGCAAAGCAATCTCACTGTTGCGCCATGTTGGAGACTGCTTCGCTGCGCTCGCAGTGACAGGTTATAGTTTCTTCCACCGCTCGGCGGGCAGGCGGAACTCCTTGTGCTGCGCCATGAGCTCAATCTCGTCCACGATGCCCACGATGGCATGGTCCACCGGGACGAAGCGTTCCGGCAGGGCCTGGCTGGCCTCCCGCGCCCCCACGATGAACACAATCTCCCCCGGCCCCGCCTGCTGCGTGGCGTCGGCGGCCACCACCGGCTCGCCCTTGGGACGCCGGCGC
>VFZS01000656.1 GCA_016871095.1 Acidobacteriota bacterium | reverse complement strand
GCCCCGACGTGGCGGTGTCCATCGACGAGGTTATGGAGAAGAAGATCGCCTCCCTGGACGCCCACGTCTCCCAGATGTACGAGTGGCTGCCCTGGGTGGCGGGCAATCTCGACCGGGTGCCCAAGGACCCGGCCGCGCGCCGCGAGTGGCTGGGCAAGAGCCGCCTGGCCCGCACGCTGGCCGATCCCCTGCGCGAGGCTTTGCGCAAGTGGTACGGCGCTCAGGCCGATTCCATCCGCCACGCCGAGGCCTTCGAGGTGTGCGAGTACGGCAGCCGGCCTTCGGAACAGGAGCTGCGCCGCCTGTTCCCGTTCTTCCCGGCTAAGTGACCGCTCGCTAACGCTCGCGGCTCAGCTACTGGCTTGGCCGCACGTAACCGAGCCGCGACCGTCAGGGAGCGGTGGCTCCGCTACAATGGGGTAATTGCGCCTTTTCAACCGGCTGAGACTGCTGTGGGGCTACCTGCGACGAGCTGACCGGCTCGAGCCCTTGCCGGTCGAGTACATCGTCGAGACCACCGCCAAGTGCAACCTCTACTGCCCCATGTGCCCGCGGGCCTCGCTGCCGCAGCCCCAGGAAGACATGCCAGAAGCAGTCTTCGAGCGGCTGGTGGCGGAGGCCGGCTCAACGGCCGAGCACATGATGCTGATCGGGCTGGGCGAGCCGCTGCTTGATTCCCGCATCTTCGACCGCATCGAGCGCTGCGCCCGCGAAGGGATCTCCACCCTGCTTTCGACCAACGGCGTGCTGCTGGATGAAACGGCCGCTGACCGCATCCTGCGCTCTTCGCTCGAGCAGATTACCCTCTCGACCGACGGCGCGCGCAAGGAGACCTTCGAGTTCTACCGCACGGGGGCGCGCTTCGAGCAGGTGCGCGACAACTACCTGCGCTTCTGCCGCATGAAGCACCAGCGCCGCTCCCGCCTCCAGGTGGTGGTGCAGTTGGTGCGCCTGGAGCGCAACCTGGGGGAGATCGACGAGTTCGTCCGCTTCTGGCGGGCCGTTCCGGGCGTGGACCAGGTGCGCATCAAGGAGGACGAGACCGCCCTCATGCAGCCCGGCGCGGGCCACGATCCGCGCGACTGGCGGCATCCCTGCCACTACCTGTGGCGCGGCCCCCTATACGTCAAGCATCGCGGCGACGTCTACCCGTGCTGCCAGAGCTACGCGCTGGGGGGGCGCCCCGTCGGCCGCATCGGCGAGCAGCCGCTGGCGGAGATCTTCAATTCCGGGGAAATGCGGCGCATGCGGCGGCTGCACGGGATGAAGCGGTCGGGAGAGGTCGACATCTGCGCGCGCTGCCTGATTGCCATACCGCACCCGGTGCTGGTGGCGGGAAGCCTCCTGCTGCACGGGCGAACGGTGCGGCGCGCGCTGCCGGTTATCGAGCGGCTGGCTTTGGGACGCTGGTTACGGCCGCCACAGAAGCACGGCTGACCGCTCCCTTACGGTCGCGGCTCGGTCGCCGATTCCGAGCCACGAGCGTGAGCGAGTGGTCCAGGGGTGAGCGGATTGGGCAGCTTCTGCTCGGCGTAGTAGCCCGGCCGCACCCGCTCGACGATCTGCGCCGCGGGCCGCTCCAGCACCTGGAAGAACGGCTTGGGGTACAACCCGATCCAGAACGCCCAAACGACCAGCGGCGCGAACACCGCGATCTCCCGCCAGGAGAGGTCCGTGAGGCCGTGGTTGCGGGGCGTGGTCTCGCCCAGCATGGTGCGCTGGAACAGCCAGATCAGGTACGCGGCGCCCAGCGCGATACCCACCACGATCCAGAAAGCCCAGTTGAAGGACATCTGGTAAGCGCCCTGCAATATGGTGATCTCGCCGATGAAACCATTCAGACCCGGCATGCCCATCGAGCTAAGCACGGCGATGAAGAAGATGATGGTGAACACCGGCATCACCCGCAGCAGCCCGCCGTACTCGGCGATCTCGCGCGTGTGCCGCCGCTCGTAGGCCACCCCCACGATCAAGAACAACATCCCGGTCGAGATGCCGTGGTTGATCTGCTGGAGGATGGAGCCGGCGATGCCGGCCGGATTCAAGGCGAAGATGCCCAACGTGCAGAAGCCCAGGTGGCTTACCGACGAGTAGGCGATCAGCTTCTTCCAGTCCTTCTGCATCAGGCACACCAGCGCGCCGTAAACGATGGCCACGATCGACAGCAGCGCCATGGCGTGGACGATCTTGGGATCCTTGGCCGCGTCCGGCAGCATGGGCAGCGAGAAGCGCAGGAAGCCGTAGGTGCCCATCTTCAGCAGGACGCTGGCCAGGATGACCGAACCCGCGGTGGGCGCTTCGGTGTGGGCGTCCGGCAGCCAGGTGTGCAGCGGGAACATGGGCACCTTCACCGCGAAGCCCAGGAAGAAGGCCCAGAACACCCACCACTGCATGCCCGCGGGCAGGCCGGTCCCCAGCAGCTCGACGATGTCGAAGGTGTACACCTGGGTCTGGGTGTAGTGCTGGAAGTACAAGGTCAGGATGCCCAGGAACATCACCACCGAGCCCAGCAGCGTGTACACGATGAACTTGAAGGCCGCGTAGATCCGCCGGTGGCTGCCCCAGACGGCGATGATGAAGTACATCGGCACCAGCACCAGCTCCCAGAACACAAAGAACAGCAGGAAATCCCGCGCCATGAACACGCCCAGCATGGCGGACTGGAGGATCAGGAAGTTGGCGTAGTACTCCTTGAGCCGGTGCTCGATGGCCGTCCAGCTCGACAGGATGGACAGGAACCCCAGCAGCCCGGTAAGCAACACCAGCAGCAGGCCGTAGCCGTCGATGCCCAGGTGGTAGGAGGCGCCGAGCGAGGGGATCCAGCTCACCTTCTCGACGAACTGGTAGTCCTGGCCGCTGTCGAAGCGGAAGGCCAGCGGCAGACACACCAGGAAGCCGATGAAGCTGGCGATGTTGGCCCACCAGCGGACGGCGTTCGGCTTCGAGGAAGGAATGAACAGGAGAACCAGGAGCCCGGCCAGCGGGGTCCACAGCACGATCGACAGAATATGATCCATACCAGCGGGTAGTCCACCATCTTAGCAAAGCA
>VFZS01000655.1 GCA_016871095.1 Acidobacteriota bacterium | reverse complement strand
GAGGCCGGTGAGCGCCCGATCGAGAGCCCCGCAAACGCGGTCGGCCACCAGTTCCAGCCCCTCTATCTCACGCTGCTTGTCGAGCGCCCGGTTCTGCTTCACCGCCCACCATGCGAGCCAGCCCAGAGCCGCCGACGGAACCAGCGTGCTGGCTACAAACAGGACCAGCACTCGGCGGGGAGTTTGAAGCCACAGCCGGAACGGCATTTCGGCTTCATTCTAGCGCCCGCCGTGTCGGCATGCTGTACGGAGAATGTGTGAAATCGGTGTGGAGGAACGGCACGGCGAGCTTAAGCTCACTGCGGCGCGCTGAAGCGTGCGCCACGCCGGGACATGAAGTAGACGATGGGTACGGTCATGCGGGAGAGCGCCAGGGAGGCGACCTCACCGGCCATCAGGGCGATGGCCAGGCCCTGGAAGATGGGGTCGAACAGGATCACCGCCGCGCCCACCACCACCGCCGCGGCGGTCAGCAGCATGGGCCGGAAGCGCACCGCGCCGGCGTCCACCACCGCTTCCGCCAGCGGCATGCCCTCCTTCAGGCGCAGCTCGATGAAGTCCACCAGGATGATCGAGTTACGCACCACGATGCCGGCCCCGGCGATGAAGCCGATCATGCTGGTGGCCGTGAAGAAAGCCCCCATCAGCCCGTGCGCGGGCAGAATTCCCACCAGCGAAAAGGGAATGGCCGCCATGATGACCAGGGGCGTGATGAACGACTGGAACCAGCCCACCACCAGCACGTAGATCAGGATCAGCACCGCGGCGAAGGCTAGCCCCAAGTCGCGGAACACTTCATAGGTGATGTGCCACTCGCCGTCCCACTTCATGGCGTAGCGGGCGTCATCGAAGGGCTGGCGCGCCGTGTACTGCCCGATCGAGTATCCCTCAGGCATCTTGAGCTTCGAGATTTCCGGGCCCAGCTTGAGGATGGCGTAGACCGGGCTTTCCATGGCGCCGGCCACGTCGGCGGTCACGTAGGTGACCGGCATGAGGTTCTTGTGGTAGATGCTTTTGTCCTCGACGGCGGTCTCGACCCGCACCAGCTCGCGCAGCGAAACCAGCGATCCGCCGCGGGAGGGCAGCTTCAGGTTCTGGAGGCGTTCCAGATCAGAACGCGCCGCGCGCTCCAGCCGCACCAGGATGGGCACGTCCTCCTTCTCGGACTCGAGGTGCAGCAGGCCCGCGGCTTCGCCGGCGGCGGCGATGCGCATGCTCCGCGCGACGGCCTCTTCGGAGATTCCGTGCAGCGCGGCTTTTTCCTTATCGACCAGCAGGCGGTACATGGGCTGATCGTCTTCGACGTACCAATCCACATCCACCACGCCATCGGTCTTCTCGAAGAGGTCACGGATCTGGCGCGCCAGGCGGTGCTGGCCTTCCTGGGTGGGTCCGTAGATCTCGGCCACGAGGGTCTGTAGCACCGGCGGGCCGGGCGGGACCTCGGCGACCTTGATATTCGCGCCGTAACGCCGCGCGACGGGGACCAGCCGGTCGCGCACGCGTTTGGCGATGTCGTGACTTTGCTGGGCACGGTCGTGCTTGCCGAGCAGGTTCACCTGGATGTCGGCCACGTTCGAGCCGCGCCGCAGGAAGTAATGGCGCACCAGGCCGTTGAAGTTGTAGGGCGAGGCCGTGCCGACGTAGGTCTGTACATTGACCACCTCAGGCTCGTGGAGCACCTGTTCGGCCAGCGCCCGCGTGACGCGCGCGGTGTGCTCCAGGGTCGTCCCTTCCGGAAGGTCCACGATCACCTGGAACTCGCTCTTGTTGTCGAAGGGCAGCATCTTCACCTTGACGAACTCGATGCCGACCAGCGCCATAGAACCCAGCAACAGCAGCACCACCACGCCGAGAAACGCCCCGCGCAGCGCGGCGCGGCGCAACAGTGGACCCATCACGCGGCGATAGAGGCGCGTAAAGAAGGTCTCGCGCTCGCCGTGCGCGTGGCCGTCGCGCAGCTTCAGCAGGCGCACCGCGGCCCAGGGAGTCACCAGGAAAGCCACGATCAGCGAGAACACCATGGCGGCCGAAGCGCCCACCGGGATGGGCCGCATGTAGGGGCCCATCAGGCCGCCCACGAAGGCCATGGGCAGAATGGCGGCGATGACCGCCAGCGTGGCCAGGATGGTGGGATTGCCCACCTCGTCCACGGCCTCGATCGCCACCTCGAACAAGCGGCGGCCGCGGCTGGAGGGCAGGCGCGCGTGCCGCACGATGTTCTCGACCACCACGATGGCGTCGTCCACCAGGATGCCGATGGAGAAGATCAGCGCGAACAGGGTGATGCGGTTCAGCGTGTAGCCGTACAGGTAGAACACCGTCAGCGTCAGCGCCAGGGTGACCGGGATGGCGGTGAAGACGATGAGGGACTCGCGGAATCCCAGCGTCAGCCAGATCAGGATGCTGACCGAGACCACCGCGATCGCCATGTGGAACAGCAGCTCGTTGGATTTCTCGCGCGCCGTCTCGCCGTAGTGCCGGGTGACCTGCAGGTGCACGTCCGAGGGAATCACGCCACCCTTGAGAGACTCCACGCGGCGGAGCAGGTTCTCGGCGACCTCGATGGCGTTGGCGCCCTTGCGCTTGGAGATGGCCAGCGTTGCGGCCGGCTCGAAGGAGCCGCCGGAGGCGAAGTGGACGTACTCGGCGGGTTCCTCGCCGCCGTCGTGGACCTCGGCTACGTCGCGCACGTAGACCGGCTTGCCGCGCGCGACGCCCGCCACCACGCCGCGCACGTCCTCTGCCGAGCGCAGGAACTCGCCGGTCTCGACGACGAACTCGCGGTTGGCGCTGGCGAAGCGGCCCGTAGGCAGCCGGCGGTTCGAGGCCCCCAGCGCGCCGAAGACCTGAAGCGGAGACAGCGAGTAGGCCGCCAGGCGGCTCTCATTCAGGGTGACGCGGACCCGGCGTCGTTGCCCGCCGATGATGCTCACCGCCGAAACGTCGTTGACCTGCTTGACGGCGTCGTGGACCTGGGCGGCCACGCGCCGCAGCTCGTAAGGACCATAGCGGCGGCTGTGCAGGGTGAGGGCCAGGATGGGCACGTCGTCGATGGAGCGTGGCTTGACCAGAG
>VFZS01000654.1 GCA_016871095.1 Acidobacteriota bacterium | reverse complement strand
GGGGCGGGGTGATCCATCTCGCAAGCCACCACCGCGGTGGCGCGGGTGAACTCATCCAAGTACTCGATCTTGGTGATCTCGAAGGAGTAGCAGCGGGGCTTGTTGGCGGCGAAGAAGGCGTCCTGGCTGTCTTCGGCCACGACCTCAGCGGCGGCGCGAAACTTGCCGTCCACGTGGGCCTGAAAGAACTGCTTCACGCGGGCGCGCACTGCTTCATCCACCGCCGGCGGAGCTTTCTGGAAGAGGTCCGCGGGGTTCTGAAGCCACAGCAGGAACGCCACTCCAGCCGCGAAAGCGCTCATGAAGACCATTCTATCGCGGATAGCGGTGGCTGGGAGGGGCTATCGCTGCTGCGCCGCATAGGCGCCCCGCCGCGCGGTTAGCGCTGGCTGATCTCAGCTATCGCTGCTGCGCCGCATAGGCGCCCCGCCGCGCGGTTAGCGCTGGCTGGGAGGCAGGGATTCGAACCCCGATAGGCAGATCCAGAGTCTGCAGTCCTACCGTTAGACGACCTCCCAAGTCGCTTCCATTCTACCATGCCGCCGGGGACAGGCTACACCGTCCCCACGTGGAGGCTCCGTGCTGTCCCCCTTTTCCTACCACCGCGGCGGGTAGCGGTTGAACAGGATGTCCCGCTGCTGCCAGGGGACGCGGTTGATGGTGAGGTTCTCGAACCAGTACTGGCCGCTCTTGCCTGCCGTGACGATGTCCAGGTCTCCGTCGCCGTCCAGGTCGATGACCACGAACTGCAT
Organism: Acidobacteriota bacterium; assembly: GCA_016871095.1. Lineage (GTDB taxonomy): Bacteria > Acidobacteriota > Terriglobia > Bryobacterales > Bryobacteraceae > VFZS01. Next base: position 2,332 of record VFZS01000654.1, on the reverse strand, counting down.
GCCCGCGCCGGCGATAGAGTTGTAGGCCACCGTGTGGCGGGTGAACTTCGGCTCGCGCCCAGGCTCGAGGGTGTAGTAGTAGATGGCCAGCGGATCGTAGGAGCCGGGGTCTTTCTCGTTGTGCCCGCGGTAACGCTTGCCGGCGAGGATCTCCAGCCGGCCGTCGCCGTTCAGATCGACCAGCTTGACGTTGTGGACCTGAGAGAACGACAGGTCGATGGGATGCTCGACCCAGGCGCGCTTCCCTCCGGCGGCCTTCTTCTGCTCGACCCAAAACAGCCCGTAGTCGTGGCCCTTGCCGTAGATGAAGTCGGTGAGGCCGTCGGCGTTGACGTCCAAGGTGACGATGCCAATGCTGCCTTCGTGCAGGTTGTAGTCCGGGTGGAACTCCCACTGGTCGCGCGCGAGGTTGATCTGGCGGTACCAGCCGCGCACGGTGAGGATGTCGCCCTTGCCGTCGCCGTCGATGTCGCCGAAGCCCACGCCGTGGCCGGTGCCGGTTTCGCCGACGGGGCGTTTTTTCAAACCCTCCTGGCGGACGTGGATCCACCAGGCCGGCTGGCGGGTCCAGTGCGACGGCAGGATGTCGAGCGTGCCGTCGCCGTCTATGTCAGCGGCCAGCAGGCCCTCGGTCTGGCGCGAGGACGTAATCTGCACCTTGGGCCACTTCACACCAAGCTGCCGGGGATTCTCGAAGTAGAAGACGCCGTCGTCCATCCAGCCGGCGGCGATGATGTCCGGGTAGCCGTCCTGGTTGACGTCGATGGCGAACTCGCCGCAGTTGGAGACGAACTCGCCCGAGACCCGCGCCTCGCGATATTCCTGACGAATCCACTCGGGCGCCTTGTACCAGTACGCGCCGCTGGTGACATCCAGCTTGCCGTCGCGGTCGAAATCGAAGACGGCCACCGCCTCGGAGCGGTCCGTGCCGATCTGGTGAATCAGAAAGACCGGCTCCTTAGCCGGGGCCAGAGCGGCAAGGAAAAAAGCAAGAAACAGGCGCATGGTCAGTATCCCCTCTGCTTGTCCACCACGTTCACCAGCGGCAGGCCGGCGGCGTAGCGGCGCACGTTGTCGGCGAACACCTCAATCAGGCGCACCTGCCGGTCGGGACTCCAGCCCGAGGTGTGCATGGTCATCACCACGTTGGGGCAGTCGAAGATGGGATGGCTCGAAGGGGGCGGCTCCTGCGGGAACACGTCCAGACCGGCCCCGGCGATCCACCCCTCTTTGAGCGCGCGCACCAGCGCCAGGTCGTCGAAGAGCCGCCCGCGCGAGAGGGCCAGGAAGTAGGCGGTCTTCTTCATGCGGCGGAAGACGGCTTCGTTGAACATCCGGTCGGTCTGCGGAGTGTGCGGAGCGGCGGCCACCAGCACGTCCGCCTGGCGGACCATTTCGGGGAACCAGCCCGGCTCGCGCAACTCGGCCACGTACTCGGGCTTGGGCAACGGCTTCGCGTCGGTGGCCACGATGCGCATGTCGAAGCCGTAGCAGGCGCGCCGGGCCATGGCCGCGCCGATGCCGCCCAGCCCCACGATGCCCATGGTGCGGCCCACCAGCTCGACGTGGTGGTCCGACTTGGGAGAGCCCATGGGTTTCCACTGGCGCTGCTGGAACTGCGGGAAGTAGTACTTGGTGATGCCGCGCGTCAGGCACAGCAGCATGCCGATGCCGGTCTCGGATATGCCTGGCGCAAACGTGCGGGCGTAGTTGGTGAGAACGATCGGGCTGGCGCGGAACTTCTCGTCCAGGCCCTCGACTCCGGCGCCGCCGGCCTGGACCCACTTGAGCCTGGGGGCGTAGTCCAGGTCCGCGGCGCTGACCGAACCGTACACCACTTCTGCCTCGGGCAGGCGTTTGCGAAACTCCTCGCGCGAAGCGCAAATGGCGATCTCGACGCGCGCGCTGGGGACGGCGGCCTGGATGCGCCGGATCTCCTCAGGCTCGAACCGGTACATGGTCACTATGCGTATGGGATCGGCCTGCGCCTTCAGCTCGCGGATCGTCACCGGTTCGACGACTACTGGTTCGCGGCCCGCCGCGGCCGGCGCGGCGCCGGCAACGGCCATGAAGCCGCGGCGGGAGACGGCGGACTCGTTCATGCCTTTCCCTCCATTGCCTTCAGGGTTTCCTCGGTGATGGCGGCGCCCTCCTCCAGGTAGTCGGAATCGACGTTGACCTGCCAGAGGTCGTAGCGCGCGCCCAGGATGTTGCGCGCGGCCAGCATGGCCGTGAGCATGGAGTGATCCTGGTTGTTGTAGCGGTGCATGCCGTTGCGGCCCATCAACTGGAGATTGGGGATGCCGGCAAGGAACTCGCGCACCGCCTCGAG
>VFZS01000653.1 GCA_016871095.1 Acidobacteriota bacterium | reverse complement strand
CGACCGCCCCGTCAGGAACAGTCCCAGGAAGATGAAGGACAGGTAGAACACCACGTCCTTGCTGTCCAGCACGCCCTTCGAGAACGCTTCGAAGTGCGTGAGCACCGAGATGTAGGACATCACCCGCGCCCAGGCCGCGGTCTCATAGGAGCTCACCCAGTCGAACACCCACAGCAGCAGGCACAGGTCGAAGGTGATCAGCGCCGCCACGATCTGGTTGCGCGTCGTCGTCGAGATGAACGCCCCGATGGCCAGCAGGCACCCCCCTTGCAGCAGCAGCCCCAGGTAACCCACCAGGATAGGCTTCCAGTCCGGCCGGCCGTAGAAGAACAACAGGCCCAGGTTGACGGCCGAGACCCCCAGCAGGGAGGCGTACAGGGTCAGCGCCCCCAGCCACTTGCCCAGGATCACCTCCAGGTCCCGCACCGGCGAGGTCATCAGCAGCTCGATGGTGCCGGCGAATTTCTCCTCGGCGAACAGCCGCATGCTGATCATGGGGGTGACAAACAGGCCGATCACGCTGATGTTCATCAGCAGCGGCCGGATCACCCACTCGTTCACGTCCATGGGCATCATCGAGCCCATGCGCATGGATTGCATGCCGCGGCTCACGAAGATGGCCGTGGCCACGGTGAAGAAGAATCCGAAGACCACCGCCGTGAAGGCCAGCAGGTGATAGGCAATCGGCGACACGAAGTAGATCTTCAGCTCCTTGCGCCAAATGGTCCAGACGTTTCTCACTGGTCGCCTCCTGAACGGGTTTCTTTCTGCTCCGCCGTCAGCTCCAGGAAGACTTCTTCCAGGTTCCGCGCGGCCGGGCGCAGTTCCCGGAGCAGCCAGCCCGCCTCGAGCACGGCGCGGGCCACCTCGGTGTGGATCGAGCGGCCTGGCGAGCTTTGGATTTCGAAGGCGGCGCGCCCGTTGGCGGTTTCCTGCAACGCCACGCGGGCCACCCCGGCCACCTGCTCCAGCCGCCGCTGCGCCTGGGCCGCGTCCAGCGGCCCGTCGCGCCCTTCCACCGTGAGCAGGAGCACCTCGGCGCCCCGCATACGCTGCATCAGGTTCTCCAGCGAATCAATCGTCACCAGCTTGCCTTTGTTGATGACGATCACCCGCTCGCAGACCTGCTCGACGGCCGGCAGGATGTGCGTGCTCAGGATGATGGTGTGATCCCCGGCCAGCTTCTTGATCAGCGTGCGGGTCTCGATGATCTGCTTGGGATCCAGGCCCGAGGTGGGCTCGTCCAGCACCAGCACGTCGGGGTTGTGGATGATGGCCTGGGCCAGACCGACGCGCTGGCGGTAACCCTTCGACAGCTTGCCGATGATGGTCTTGCGTGCCTCCTCTATGGCGCAGCGCTCACAGGCCAGGTCGATGCGGGCCTTCAGGTCCGCCCTGCGGATGCCCTTGAGCTTGCCCACGAAGGCCAGGTAGCTCTCCACGTCCAGTTCCGTGTACAGGGGCGGATTCTCCGGCAGGTAGCCGACCCGCTTCTTGACTTCCAGGGGCTGGTTGACCACGTCGTAGCCCGCCACCTGCGCGGCGCCCGCGGTGGGCGGCAGGAAACAGGTCAGGATGCGCATCGTGGTGGTCTTGCCGGCGCCGTTCGGCCCCAGGAAGCCCACGATCTGCCCCTTCTGCACCTCGAACGAGATGTTGTCTACGGCCAGGGTGCGCCCGTAGCGCTTGCTCAAACCTTCAACCTTGATCATTGGCGTACTCAGAGATACGGCTGGGAACCGCTTTCGTCAACAACCGCACAGTCGGTGTGAACTTCATATGATAGAAACACTCCAAGTGGGCTGTCAAACGTCAGAACCCCATGACTTGAAAGCCCGAATCGACGAACAGGACGTTCCCGGTCACGCCCCTTCCCAGATCGCTGGCCAGGAACACGGCGGCGTCGGCTACCTCCGCCGGTTCGGTATTGCGCCGCAGCGGGGCCCGCTCGGCCACGTGGTCCAGAATCGAAGAGAAGTCTCTGATGGCCCGGGCCGAAGCCGTCTTCACCGGCCCCGCCGAAATGCAATTCACCCGGATGCCCCGGGGCCCGAGCTCGCTAGCCAGGTAGCGCATGGCCGACTCCAGCGCCGCCTTGGCCACTCCCATGACGTTGTAGTTCGGCACCACCCGCGTCGCGCCCAGGTAGCTCAGCGCCGTGATCGAGCCGGCCTCCGTCATCACCGGAGCCACCGCCCGCGCCACCGCCACCAGCGAGTAGGCGCTCACTTCCTGGGCCAGCGCGTAACCCGCTCGCGAGGTTTCCACGAATGGCTTGTAGAGGTCTTCGCGATTGGCGAAGGCGATGCTGTGCACCACCGCGTCAACGCGTCCGGCCCGGAGGCTCTCCGCCAGTTGGGCCAGCTCCTCGTCCTCGGTCACGTCGCAGGGCAGCACCTGGCGGGCGCCCAGCTCGGCGGCCAGCCCTTCGACGGTCTGGCGCTGGCGCTCACCCTGGTAGGTGAGCAGCAGGCCGGCGCCTTCGCGAGCGAAGGCCTGCGCGATGGCGTAGGCCAGGCTCCACTGATTGGCCACTCCCAGAATCAGGGCAGTCTTCCCCTCCAGCAGTCGGGACATGAATACTCCATTGTAGCGGTTTCGTATAATCTCCTTCTCTGGGACGGTTCCCGGGGTTTGCCTTCCGCGGGACCGCCTTCGTATGATCGAGAGGGACACGGTTCGCCATGGCCAATGAGACCTTGTGCCTCAGAAACGTCGGGCCGATCCGGGAGGCCGAGGTCCGGCTCGGCGACCTCACCGTTCTAGTGGGTCCTCAGGCAACCGGCAAGAGCATCCTGCTCCAGTTCTTGCGCCTTCTGCTCGATACGGGCCCAATCTTCAGCACGCTCCGCAAGCACGGCCTGGAGTGGCGCAGAGAGGTGGACAGCTTCCTGGAGTTGTATCTCGGGGAAGGCATGCGAGGTCTTTGGCAGGGGGCTCGAAGCCGCATCGAATGGCGCGGTTCTTTAGTGAAGCTGGATGAGCTTGTGCGCTCAAAGAGGAGCAGGGGTAAGGAGAGGAGTTTCTTCATCCCGGCGCAACGAGTCCTCGCCCTGAGCAGGGACGGGTGGTTCCGGACGTTTGATGACTACAG
>VFZS01000652.1 GCA_016871095.1 Acidobacteriota bacterium | reverse complement strand
TCTTCCAGGTGCACGCGGGTGATGCCGATCCGCCGGGCAGCGCCGTCCACCGAGACCTCGACATAGCCGTGCTCGGCCAGGGGCTGGTCGTACTGGCTGATCTGATAGCCCTTGGGCAGATCCGGGTAGAAGTAGTTCTTGCGGGCGAAACGGGAGAAGGACCGGACCGCGCAGTTCAGCGCCAGCGCCGCCTTGACCGCCATCTCGACCGCGGCGCGGTTCAGGACCGGCAGCGGGCCGGGCAGCCCCAGGCACACCGGGCACACGTGGGTGTTGGGCGGAGCGCCGAAACTGGTGGGGCAGCCGCAGAAGATCTTGGTCCGGGTGGCCAACTGCACATGGACTTCCAGCCCGATCACCGGCTCCCAGTGGGTCAACACCTCCCCATTATAGGGCGAGTGAGGCGGGCGCCCTCTCTCGGGATCAGCGGCGCCGCCAGTCCGCCGCATGGCGGCCCGCTGGTGCAGCCCGCACCTTAGTAATCGCGGAAGGGACCCCGGGGCTCCGCCTCATCCATCTCCTTGCGCCAGGCGGCCCAGCGCCCACGCAGCGTCTGAAGCGCGTCCGGTCGTTCGGTGGAGAGGTCCCGCTTCTCCCCCAGGTCGGAGGAGAGGTCGAACAGGCCGCCGCCCTGCTTGGATTCCACCCACTTGTAGCGGCCCACGCGCGCGGCCTTGTCGCTCTGCCGCTGCCAGAAGAACTCCGTGCGCCGGGACCTGGCGCGGCCCCCCAGAACCGGCAGCATGTTGAAGCCGTCCAGGGTCACGCCGGCGGGCGGACTGGCCCCGGCCGCGGCCAGAAAAGTGGGGAACAGCTCCATGGTGCTCAGGAACTCGCTGCTGACCTGGCCCTTGGGAATCCGCCCCGGCCAGCGGGCGATCATGGGGACGCGGATGCCGCCTTCGAACAGTTGGGCTTTGGCACCGCGCAGCGGCCCGTTCTTGCCCGCTCCCGCGCCGCCGTTGTCGCTGGTGAATATCACCAGCGTGTTCTCGTCCAGGCCGTGCCGGCTGAGCAAGTCGAACAGCGCCCCGATGGTCTCGTCCATCTGGGTGATGAGGGCCGCGTACTGGGCCATCCTGGGATTCGCCGCGGGGCCGTACACGTGCACGTACTGCTCGGGCGATTGAGCAGCGGACTTGTCGAAGGTCGAGGCCCCATGCGGCGCATTGAAGGCCAGGTAGAGGAAGAAGGGGCGGTCCTTGTTAGCGGTGACGAATCGCAGGGCCTCGCGGCGGAACAGGTCGGTGGCGTGGCCGGCCTCCTTGATGCGCTGGTTGCCGCGGAACATCGACGGGATGCCGTAGCGCTCGTGGGTGTAGTAGTCGATGCCGGTGTTGGCGAAGCCGTAGTAGTAGTCGAACCCGCGCTGCAAGGGGAGGAACCGCCGCGCTCGCCCGCTGTCCCACTTGCCGATGATGCCGGTGGCGTACCCGGCGTTGCGCATGACCTGGCCGATGGTGATCTCGCGCAGGTCAAGGCCCAGGGTCATCTCCGGGGAGACGGCGTAAGTCTCCTCGTCGAACTGAAACTTCCAGTTGACCTCGTTGTTGCGGATCATGTCGTAGAGGCCGTTGCGCTGGGGATAGCGGCCGGTCAGGATGCTGCTGCGCGAGGGTGTGCAGGCCGGCCAGGAGACCACGAAGTCGGTGAAGCGCGTGCCCTCGGCGGCCATGCGATCCAGGCGGGGACTAGCGACGAAGGAGTTGCCGTAACAGCCCAGGTCGCCGTAGCCGAGGTCGTCGGCCACGATGAGGATGATGTTGGGCGGCCGGACGGGCGCTCCCTGCGCCGTCACCGGGGCGGCCGTGGCGGCCGTCATTGCCAGCCAGGCCCGCCTGGAGACTGATCCTGGCCGCACCACAGTTTCGCACTTCGATGCCATGCCTCCCAGGTTACGCCGGTTTGAGGGGCGGGGTAGGGAAGCTGATCGCGCTGCTCACCCGAGATGGTCTTAGATGGTAGATGTGAACGAGCTGGTTTTCGAGGTCACCCAGGAAACCGACGGCGGCTACTCGGCGGAGTGCCTGACGGAGAACATCTTCACCCAGGCGGACGACTGGGAGCAGCTCAAAGCGAACGTGAAGGAAGCTGTCGCCGCCTTCTACTTCGACCGCCCGGCCCCCGCGCGCATCCGGCTGGGTCGCCATTGACCGAGCCGTCACCGAAGACGATACAACCGCCGGCCTGGATCACTGGCGGCGCTCCACAGGTTTAGGAACCAGACTTCCTTGAATCTCTCAGAAACGGTCGGGACGTCGCCTGCTATCCGTCGCCCGATCTCCGTGAAGAGATCCTGATGGAACGCTACTCCGCCGGAGTGGGGTTGTCCGACCCGAGGGTACGTGTGTAGAAGCAGAATGTCGGCCGTGTACCCCTTGTCCAACTTCTTCTTGATAGCTTGCCAGACCGCTGCCGCGATGTGGGGCTCGTTGTAGATCACCGCCGGAATTGCGATCACGGGATCGTCCGGGTGGGGTTCGCGATTGGGATCGTCCCCGGTGCGGTTCAGAATGATGGCATCGAAGTAGCGGCTCAATAGCGGGTACGCTGGTTTGTCACCGATGCGAAGTTCTCTGAGCAGCCCGCCGTAGTTGGGCAGAAGCACTTCAAAACGATCCAGCATCAACTGTTCGAACTCCCTGACAAGCTGGCGCTTCCGGGCCCCCTTCGGCGGCAGCCTCGCCGGACGCACGCCCACTGCAAGCCGAATACTGGGTTGGAGCCTGATCTGGACGTTCTTGAAGCGAGGCCGGTACGCTTGTAGTGTCTCACGGAAATGTTGAGTAACTCGACCGCTGGCAGTTGGGGGAACCGCCTACGAAAGGTCGTTTGAAGCTCTGAAGCCGAGTTGAGTCAGTACAACCATGACTAGATGTGCACTTGTTACGGGGTCCTGTGGACTAATCGGATCCGAAGTGTCCCTTTTCTTCGCCCGACAGGGTTTCCGAATCGTGGGCGTCGATTGTAACCATCGCGCTGTCTTCTTTGGGCCGGATGGCGATACTAGCTGGATGCGTGAGCACCTTCGGCGGGAGATCGTGAACTACCAGCACGCGCAGATCGACATCCGAGACCGGGAGAGCGTGCTCCCA
>VFZS01000651.1 GCA_016871095.1 Acidobacteriota bacterium | reverse complement strand
CCCCTCGAGCTCGAAGTCCGCCACCAGCTTCTCCAGTCCCACTGCCACCCGCGCCGACCACTCCAGCGCCTCGGGCGTCACCCGGCCGGCGATGGCGTCCGCGCCGGGATCGGGGAACCAGAAGAACTCCTCGATGCGGGATTTCATCCGCGCGACCTCGCCGGCGCCGGCTTCGTCCACCCGTTTCTTGAAGTCGCACATCTCGACCATGACGACGTGCATGCCGAAAGCGGCGTCGAAGGCGGTGGGGTCCGCGTTCATATCCAGCATGCCTTCGAAGGGATGCCCCAGCAGCCCGATGCGGGCGTTCTTGAGCGCATGCGCCGCCCGGGCCGCCCGGCACCACTCCCGCAGCGCCATCCAGGCCCGTTCATCCCCTTCGAGCATGCCGAACACCACGTCGCACCTGAGACCGGCGCGCTTCAGCGCGTAGGCGATCTCGGGCATCGAAGTGCAGTTGTCGTGCGCCAGTTGCTCCGGCGTGGTGGCCTTGGCCGGATCCATCCCCGGCGTGGGTTGCAGCCCCGCCAGCACCAGGTGCGCCTTGGAGCGCTGCGCCACCGGGAGCACGTAAGCGGAGGGGACGTACGTGGTCACGTCGCAGAACACCAGGTCCAGGCTTTCGGCGGCGAAGCGCTCCCCGGCCCGGCGGCCGGCCTCGACCGTGTCCACCAGGCCCGCGGAAACCACCTCCACGCCGGCCTCGCGCAGTCCGGCTTCAAACCGCTCCCGATAGCCCTCCAGCCGCTCGCGCAGACCTGCGAACTGCGGCCAGTAGCGGTGAAACCCCACGCTGAATACGCCTACCTTGGGCTGTCCCTTCATCGACTCGACTCCTCCACGACCACCCGCACCGGCCCCAGCAAGCCCGAAGGCAACAACGGCGTGTCCTTCTTCCAGGGCAGGTAGGTCCGGGTGAGCTTCGGCCCTTCCGAGAGCGCGTCCCCCGTGATCCGGTTTGACCAGGTGTTAGCCACTTCGATCTCCAGTTCGTTGATGCCGCGCCTGGCCGCGCGGGTGATTTCCACGCGGAACGGCTCCGTCCAACGGATTCCCAGCGGCCTGCCGTTCAGCCGAACGCGAGCGACGGAGCGGACCTCGCCCAGATCCAGGTACACGCGCAGCCCCGCGTGGAACCACTCGGCTGGAAGATCGAGTCTCTTGCGGTAGGCGGCGATGCCCGAGAAGTAGCGCACGCCCGGCTCGTTGTCCTCCGTCCAGCAGACCAGCGTCGCGAAGGTTTTCGAGCGCGGCGCGCCGGAGCCTTCTGGGAAACTGACTTCCCAGGGTCCTTCGATCGCCAGCGACTGCACCTCGTGCTGCGCTGGCGGGCGCCGTCGGCGCGGGCCCGCACTGAAGACTACAAAGACCGAGCCGAGCGGTGGCAGCGTGAGCGCCACCCTTGTTCCGCCGGGCGCGGGCGCGTGCTCCGGAGTCAGCCCGGTCTCGCCGGTCACCGGGTTCCACAGCTCCGGCTGACGGCCCTTCACGCGGAAGACGCAATCCACTTCGGCCTGCTCGGGGCGCTTGTTTCCTACGAAGTAGATGTCGCGCTCCGGCGTGCGCCGGTGGATGAAGTCCAGATCCGCCGCGCCGCGGCGGGCAGTGAACTGGAAGTCGGGGCCGATGCCGCGCTTCTGAAGAACCTCCCGCGGCGGCACGCCCCAGTACACTTTGCCTCTGCCGTAAGCGTGCTCCCGCACCGCGGCGCCGTCACAGCCGCCCCACAGGCGATCCGCCAGTTGCCTCACCCGTGCATCACAGGCCGGGTACTTTTTCAGCGTGGTGGCGAGTTGGGGCTTCGGACCGGCGATGGTCGCGCCCTCGCGCACCAGTTGGGTGAGCCGCTCGAGGATCTCCGGATCCATGTCCGGCCGGTCTGGCAACGTCAGCAGCTCGTAGCTCATGCCGTCGGGCAGCACGATGCGCCCGCCGCGAGCCGCCATGCGCGTGAGGAGGACGTCGGAGTTGACGCTGTCGAAGTCGTAGCCGAAGCCCAATGAGGCGTCGACGGGCTTTTCCGCTCCGAAGTTGAAGCCCTGCTCGCCGTAGTAGCAGCAGACGTCGGCCACGAACAGACCCTGCCGCAGCAGGTACGAGCACCGCGCCAGGTAGTCGGCGAAGGGCCGCGCCATGGTCCACCAGGTGTCGTTCGGCGTCAGGTGCGTGCCCGCGTGGTAGGTCCATCCCGGCCGGCCGGCTTGCCGCGGCACGTGCGGCATGGTGTGCCAGACCATGTGATTGGCGCCGCCGCAGAAGGCCCGGTCGGCGATGTCTTTCAGGTCCCGTGGCGCGTCCTGCCAGTGCCGCCAGCTCGTGAAGGCCTCCATCTGCACCAGCCTCTGCCCGTAGACGTGCGCGGCCGAGGCGGTTTCCTTCACCACCCAGATCTTGTGTTCCTTCCAGAACTCTCCGCGCGGGATGTCCAGCGAGCCCAGCGCCTTCAGCGCGTCCACCGGAACCTGGTGCACGGGCCAGCCGGGCCCCCCGGCCTCCGCCACCAGTTTCAGCCCGTGCCGGTTTACGATCTCGCGCGAGGTCCGGTAGAAGCCTTCGATGAACAGGTCCGCGAGGGTCCGGCGGAAATCCACGCGGAACCGCTCGGAGATCTCCTTGCTGCCCACCACCATGCCGGCCAGCACCGGCAGGTAGGGCTTCAGATCGTAGCCGCGGCGGCGGCGAAACTGCTCGGGCAGTTGCGGGGTCCAGATCGAGCCGCGCACCTCGTAGCTGCACGAGTAGAAGTACTTGAGCGCGCTCGGCCGGAAATCCCCCAGCACGGTGTGCAGCCGCTCGATCATGTAGTTGGTGTGCCGGCGCGTGGCCTCCGGGCTGAAGTGGTCTATGATCAGCCCGGCGGATTTCGGGCTGGGCAGCACCAGTTTCTCACCGGTGTTCGCGGTGACGAAGCGCAGGATAGCCCAGCGCCCCGGAGGCGCGTCCCAGGCGAGGCGCCCGCCAGGCTCCATCCGGGCCGAAAGGTCGAGGATGGCCGAGACCTCGCGCGCCGGCTCGGGCACGGCCAGCACGGCCACCTCGGACAGCCAGGCGGGCGAGCCGTCCGGCTTACGTGGCGCGGCGGCGGGCAGCTCGGGGAAGGGCA
>VFZS01000650.1 GCA_016871095.1 Acidobacteriota bacterium | reverse complement strand
GGCAAAGGCGGTCTTTGACGAGGCCGCCAAGGAAGCTCCCAAGAATCACTTCACGGTGGGCATCAGCGACGACGTCGGCAACACCAGCCTGCCCTACGACCCCAGCTTCTCGACCGAGGAACCCAAGGCCGTGCGGGCGGTCTTTTATGGGCTGGGCGCGGACGGGACGGTGAGCGCCAACAAGAACTCGGTGAAGATCATCGGGGAGGGCACCGACAACTTCGCCCAGGGCTACTTCGTGTACGACTCGAAGAAGGCCGGCGCCATTACTGTGTCGCATCTCCGGTTTGGGCCAAAACCGATCCGCTCGACCTACCTGATCAGCCAGGCCAGCTTCGTGGCCTGCCACCAGTTCACCTTCCTGGAGCGCATCGACGTGCTGCGCTCGGCGGCGCCCGGCGCGGTGTTCCTGCTGAATTCGCTGTTCGGCCCGGAAGAGGTGTGGGACAACCTGCCGCGCACGGTGCAGCGCCAGATCATCGAGAAGAAACTGCGCTTCTTCGTGATCGACGGCTACAAAGTGGCGCGCGAGACGGGCATGGGGGACCGCATCAACACCATCATGCAGACCTGCTTCTTCGCCATCAGCGGCATACTCCCGCGCGAGGAAGCCATCGCCGCCATCAAGGAAGCCATCGAGAAGACCTACGGCAAGCGGGGCGAAGCGGTGGTGCAGAAGAACTTCGCGGCGGTGGACGCCGCGCTGGCGCATCTGCACGAGGTGAGAGTGCCGGGGCAGGTGTCGAGCTCGTTCGACATGCGCCGCCCGGTGCCCGAGGAGGCCCCCGAGTTCGTGCAGACGGTGGTGGCCAAGATCGTGGCCGGCGAGGGCGATGCCCTGCCGGTGAGCGCCTTCCCAGTGGATGGCAGTTTCCCCACCGCCACGGCGCAGTGGGAGCGGCGCAACATCGCGCTGGAGATCCCGGTCTGGGATGAAGAGCTGTGCATCCAGTGCGGCAAGTGCGTGCTGGTATGCCCGCACGCCTCGATCCGGGCCAAGGTGTTCGACGGGCAGCTTGTGGCCGGGGCTCCGGCGACCTTCAAGTCTTCGGCGGCCCGCTGGAAGGAGTTCAAGGACCAGAAGTACTCGCTTCAGGTGGCGCCGGAGGACTGCACCGGCTGCGCCCTGTGCGTGGAAGTCTGCCCGGTCAAGAGCAAGACCGAGGTGAAGCACAAGGCCTTGAACATGGCGGCGCAGCCCCCGCTGCGCGAGCAGGAGCGGGAGAACTGGGCGTTCTTCCTGACGCTGCCGGAGACCGACCGGCGCGCCCTCAACGTGGCCCAGGTCAAGGACGTGCAACTGCTCCAGCCCCTGTTCGAGTTCTCCGGGGCCTGCACTGGCTGCGGCGAGACCCCCTACGTCAAGCTGATGACCCAGCTCTTCGGGGACCGGCTGCTGATCGGCAACGCCACGGGGTGCTCGTCGATCTACGGCGGCAACCTGCCCACCACTCCGTACTGCCAGAACCAGGACGGCCGCGGGCCAACCTGGAACAACTCGCTGTTTGAGGACACCGCGGAGTTTGCGCTGGGCCTGCGCCTGGCGGTGGATCAGCAGGCCCAATTCGCGCGGTCGCTGGTCACACGGCTGGCTGCGGAGACCGGCGAGGCTCTGGCCGAGGCGCTTCTGAAGGCGGATCAGTGCAACGAGAAGGGCATCGGCGAGCAGCGCGAGCGCGTGCGCCAACTCGTGGAGAAGCTGGCGGGGATGGATAGCCTGGAGGCCCGCAATCTGCGGGCGATCGCCGACTCGCTGGTCCGCAAGAGCGTCTGGGCGGTGGGCGGCGACGGCTGGGCCTACGACATCGGCTACGGCGGTCTGGACCACGTGCTGGCCAGCGGCCAGAACATCAACCTGCTGGTGATGGACACCGAGGTTTACTCGAATACGGGCGGCCAGATGTCCAAGGCCACCCCGCTGGGGGCGGTGGCCAAGTTCGCCTTCGGCGGCAAGCCCCAGCCCAAGAAAGACCTGGCCCTGATGGCCATGAGCTACGGCAACGTCTACGTGGCCCGGGTGGCTTTCGGCTCGAACGACATGCAGACGGTCAAGGCCTTCCTGGAGGCGGAAGCCTACGCGGGCCCCTCCATCATCATCGCCTACTGTCACTGTATCGCTCACGGCTACGACATGCTCCACGGCCTGGAGCAGCAGAAGGCCGCGGTGCAAAGCGGCCACTGGCCCCTGATGCGCTACAACCCGGCGCTGGCCGAGCAGGGCAAGAACCCCCTGCAACTGGATTCCAAGGCGCCCTCGCTGTCGCTAGACAAGTACATCTACAACGAGACCCGCTACAGCATGCTGCGGCGCAGCATGCCGGAGGCGGCCAAGCAGTTGTATGAGCTGGCTCAGGAGGAGGTGCTCCGGCGCTGGCGCTATTACGAGTACCTGGCGGCCATGCCCGCGGGCGCCCAGGCGCAACCCGCGACCCAGCCCGCCCGGGCCGCTGAAACTGAGGAGAAAAGCTAATGGACCTCTCGACCTCTTATCTCGGACTCTCGCTCCAGAACCCGCTGGTGGCCTCGGCTTCGCCGCTGAGCGAGGACATCGACAACATCCGCCGTATGGAGGACGCCGGCGCCGGCGCGGTGGTGCTGCACTCGCTGTTCGAGGAACAGATCGCCGTCGAGAGCCTGGAGCTGGACAAGCATCTCACCAGCGGAGCTGAGAGCTTCGCCGAATCCGTCTCCTACTTCCCGGACATGGGCAGCTACAACCTGGGACCGGATGGGTACCTGGAACACATCGCCCAGGCCAAGGCGGCGGTGAAGATCCCCATCATCGCCAGCCTCAACGGGACCTCCCCGGGCGGCTGGACGCGCTACGCCGAGAAGATGGAAGCGGCCGGGGCGGACGCCCTCGAGCTGAACATCTACACCGTGCCGGCGGATCCTGGGGTCAGCTCCGCCCAGGTCGAGCAGGGCTACTGCGACCTGGTGGCCCAGGTCAAGGCCAAGCTGAAGATCCCGGTGGCGGTCAAGCTGGCCCCATACTTCACCGCCGTGGCCAGCCTGGCCCAGCGGCTGGAAGCGGCGGGCGCCTCGGGGCTGGTCCTGTTCAACCGCTTCTACCAGCCGGATTTCGACCTGGAGGCCTTGGAAGT
>VFZS01000649.1 GCA_016871095.1 Acidobacteriota bacterium | reverse complement strand
CTTGCCGGTGCGCTTGTCGATCACCGCCAGGCCGTCTTCGGTGCCCACCCAAACCCGCGGGCCGTCCGCCTTCACCGCGAAGATGTGGTCGTTGGGCAGGCCCTCGGCGGCGGTGTAGTGCTTCCACTGCGTATATACGTAAGGCAACTTCAGCGCTTCCTGTCCGGCGGCCGCAAGACTCGCCGCCAGGACCCCCGCCGCCAGCGCCACGCTTCTCATGCATAGTGCCTCAGTCTGGCGGGACAGATGGCCCAACCGCTCCCTGACGGTCGCGGCTCGGCGAAAGGCACTGCGCGCGGACTGGGCTACCGAGCCGCGCGCGTTAGCAAGCGGTTCGCGAGACTGAGGCGCTACTCTCATCCTGCCCCTCCTACAGCGTCTTCAAGTACTCGATCAGGTCGTTGAGCTGATCCTTGGTCAGATCGTTGGTCACCCCGTGCCGGTCATCCGGATTGTACACCGTCCAGATCTCCTCCAGCGTCGGCGCCATGCCGTTGTGCAGGTACGGCGGCGAGTCGTAGATGTTGTTCAGGTGCGGGGTGTCGAAACGCCCCTGGCGGTCATGGGCGTGCCGGGTGCCCACGTCGAAGCGGCCCCGGTGGGTGAAGTAGGGCGGCGGATGGCAGGTCAGGCAGCGGTTGTTCAGGGGAATCACGCGGCCGTCGTTGGTGGTGTCGCGATCGAAGATGACCTTGCCGCGCCGCTGCGCCGGAGTCAGAGTCGCGCCCAGCGGGCGGTAGCGGTTGGGCGGCCGCGGGATGGTGGTGATGTAGTAGTCCACCGCCGCAAGCTGCTGCGGCGTGAACGGCTGGAGGCGGGTGAAAAACACCGCCAGCCGCGCGCCGCACTGCCGCGCCAGGCTGGGATTGGTACCCTCCCACTTGAACGGCGCGGTGTCCAGGATCCCCCGCAGGGTGCGGTTATCCACCGGGCTCAGGCCGATGCCGTCGGCCTCGATGTCATAGGTCAGCCCGTCGACATGCCCGTCGGGATGGCAGGAGTGGCAGGAGAACTGCCTGCGGAACGTAATGTTGGCGCTGTGGAACAGCCGCTCGCCGTAGCGTATCTGGGTGATGGTCTTCGGTCCTTCCAGATCCACGCGGCCGGCGGCCTCCAGCCGCGCCAGGTCGATCACCGTCAGCGAATCGTCGAGCGAATCCGCCACGAAGGCCTTCCTGCCGTCCGGCGCAATCACCACCCCGCGCGGGCTGCGCCCGGTGGCGATGTGCTTCGCGATGAAGCCAGTGGCCTGGCCCAGGTGATTGGGCAGCACGTGTTCGCGCTCGTGTGTGGAGGAACGATCGAGCAACGCCAGCAGTTTGCCGATGTCCACCACCGCGACGCGGTCGGTGCCCGAGCTGGTGACCAGCGCGTAGCGGCCGTCCGGCGTGCAGGCCACGTCGGTGGCGTCGGCGAAGCCCAGATCGGCCTCATCCAGCAGCACCTGGTCCACCCGCCCGTCGCGCCACAGCACCCCCAGGCCGTTGGTTATGGTCCAGCCTTGCAGCAGCCGCGTCATGGGCACCAGGGTCCTGGTGCGGTTCAGCGTGGCCAGGGCGAACTTGCCGCTGGGGTGCCAGTCCACTCCCATCATCAGGTTGGCGCCCGCAACCGCCGTGCGGTCCTCGACCGTGCCCCGTCCGGTCTCAATCGCCGTCACCTCCGAGACAAACGGAGCCCGGAAGGCGAAACGCGACAGGCTGTTGGTCACCAGAATCCGGTCGCCCTCGGGCGAGGCGGCCAGCGACCACGGCCCGCGGCCGGAGCTCAGGTTCTTCAGCCACTCCAGCGAAGCGGCGTCGAACACCGAGATGTCATCCGAGGACGTGTTCAGCACGTACAGCCGCTTGCCCTGGCGGTCCACCAACACCCCGTGGGGTTCGTCTCCCACCGGAAGGACCTTCACCACGCGGCGCACCGCCGCGTCGATCACCGACACGGTGTCGTCCAGCCGGTTGCTCACGAAGGCCCGCTGCCCGTCCGGCGAGAAGGTCACGTCGGCCGGATTGCCGCCCACCGGGATCTCGGCCACCTTCTTCCGGGACGCCAGATCCACCACCACAACGGAATCCGAGCCTTCGCAGGCCACGTACAGTTCCCGCCCGCCGGGACGCAGGGCCAGGTTGAGCGGGGTCCTGTAACGGGGGTTGTCCGCCGCCGCGGGCAGCCGGGTGGGATGCGCGATCTTCTTGAGACCCTCAGCCGTGTCGAACTTGGCCGCGTGGCAGCGCCCGCAGGCCTCGCGCGGCGCCGGGTTCAGGCCCGCACCGCGGGCCGCGCGCGGATCGCGCATGGTGGCCTCGGCCATGTAGTCGCTGCCCGCTCCGTGACAGGCTTCGCAGCCCACGCCTTCCTCGACGCCCCAGGAGGCCGCCTGCGGCGCGCCGTAGCCCGTGCTGTGGCACTTCAGACACTCCCCGCTGCGGACCGGCTCCTCCGCGAGCTTCCTCTTCGCCGCGATCTCGTACGATCTGGCGATCCCCAGCACCGCCCACCCTCTGCTGTGCGCGCTCGTCCGCCACAGGCTGTACTGGTGTCCCATGCGCTCCCCGCGATGGCAGCGGCCACAGGCGGCGGAGCCAACGTACTGGGGACCGGAGGCCTTCCCGGGCGCCGCTGGAGCGGGCAGCGCCCCCGAGGCCGCATTCTTGGGCAGTGGGTGCGCGATCTTCGCCAGGCCCTTCCGGACGTCGACGGGCGGCGACAGCAGCACGGCGGTGTGTGAGCCGCGCTCGATATGGCAAGTCCTGCACTCCTGCTCGCCGGGCATCATCAGGCCCGCTTTCCGCGCCGCCTCGCGGTCGCGCATGACCTCTTCCGTCATGTACTCGCTGCCCGGGCCGTGGCAGCGCTCGCACTGCACGCCGTCCTCGGGACGGAAGGTCTCGTCTTTCTCCCAGTCCTCGGCGTACGCCGCAGTGGCGTGGCACCCCAGGCAGATGGCCGCCTCCTGCGGCTTCTGCCGCAGCCCGCTGATCTTGGCGATCTCCTGCGCCTCCGGCCGGGCCAGCACGGCCCAGGCCCGGCTGTGCGCGCTGTGCAGCCATAGCGCGTACTGGTTCCCGATGGCCTTGCCGGTATGGCAGCCCCCGCACACCCGCGCGCCCACGTACACCGGCTTCTTGG
>VFZS01000648.1 GCA_016871095.1 Acidobacteriota bacterium | reverse complement strand
TCTGGTGGCGTGTCCGCACGACGGTCCCACCTCCAAGGCCGACTGTCTCAACTGGATCTACCAGGGGCTGCTGATCGAGGAGGAACAGCGCGGCGTTCGTTTCGAGGCGGTGGTACTGCACGACGCCGAAGACCT
This sequence comes from Acidobacteriota bacterium, assembly GCA_016871095.1. Classification (GTDB taxonomy): domain Bacteria; phylum Acidobacteriota; class Terriglobia; order Bryobacterales; family Bryobacteraceae; genus VFZS01. Next base: position 2,992 of record VFZS01000648.1, on the reverse strand, counting down.
GATCCACCCGGAATCGTTGCGCTGGATCAATTGCCTGGCGGACCGCTACGACATGATCCAGATCCCCGTGCTGCCGCTGCCGACTCCGCTGAGGCGGCTGACTCACGGCGTCTATTGCGACGAATTCGCCGAGTTCCAGAGCCGGGACCTGGTGGCCCGCCAGGCTCTGGGCGGCTTCCTGCCGTCCTGCGGAGTGGGCACGGGCTACTCGCGGCGGGCAGTCGAGATGCTGGCCGGCACGGCGTCCAACCGGGTGTTCGATCCGGGTTGCCTGACGGAGGATTACGAGGTGGGCCTGCGCCTGCGCAAGCTCGGGTGCAGCCAGGTCTTTTTGCCCGTCCGTTTCCTGAACGGCCACCCGCTGGCCACGCGCGAGTTCTTCCCCGACCGCTTCAGCGCCGGCTTGCGGCAGCGCACTCGCTGGGTGATCGGGATCGCCCTACAGAACTGGCAGAAACACGGCTGGAACCACCGGCAGGCGTACTGGTTCTGGCGCGACCGCAAGGGCCTGCTGGGAAACCCGGCAAGCTGCCTGATCAACCTGTTGTTCTGCTACGGGCTGGCGACGTGGTTGTGGAGCTGGTGGTGGGGGACGTCGTGGGGCTTGGCCCAGGCGGCGGCCGCCATCGACTCCCACTGGTTGTTTGACGCCACGTTGTTCCTGCTGCTGCTGCGCCTGGGGGTGCGGGCCGGGTGCGCGGCGCGCATCTATGGCTGGCGCTTCGCGCTGGCCGTTCCCCTGCGGGTGGTGTGGGCCAACTGGCTGAACGGCGTGGCCACCGTGTCGGCGTTGGTGCGTTATCTCGACGCACGGCGGCGGAAGATCCCACTGGTGTGGCTCAAGACGGATCACCAGTATCCCTCCCGGGCAGCCTTGCTCGGACACAAGCGTCCTTTGGACGAGGTGCTGGTGGGATCCGGCTACCTGGAGGCCGAGGACCTGGAAGCGGCCAGGTCGTCCAAGCCCCCGGGAGAACCCCTGGGCGAGCATCTGGTGCGGATCGGACTGTTGAGCGAAGAGCAACTGTACGAGGCGCTCAGTCTCCAGCAGAACGTGCCGTTCACGCGGCTGGAGCCGGACCAGGTGCACCAGTCCGCGGCGCGGGCATTGCCCGCCGACCTCGCCCGGGCGTGGAACGTGGTGCCGTTCCGCCTGGAGCCGGGTACGTTGCACGTGGCCGGCGCCGGACCGCCCAGTGAGGAACAGGAGCGCGCGTTGCGAGCCGCGACCGACCTGGAGGTCCGTTACTACCTGGTTACTCCAGCCAACCTGGCCGCCCTCACGCGGCAGTTCCACTAGCTGCCGGCGGGAAGTTCGCTACAATAGGTCGTTCATGCATCGCTTCCTGCTGCACAACGATGAGATCCGCGAGTGCAGCGACAAAGTGCTGTCGGCCGGTCAGATGGGACTTCTGGCCGGCTGGGGCGTGTTCAGCACCATCCGGGTGATGCGCGGCGTGGTGGTGGCCTTCGAGCGCCATTGGGACCGCATGCGGCGCGACGCCGCCCTGTGGCGCGTGCCGTTTCCTTCCGACCCCGAGCAGATGGAGTCGCGGCTGCGGGGTCTGATTAAGGCCAACCGGGCGGAGAACGCGACGTTGCGGGTGGCGGTGGTGCGCAACGGGAACGGCAAGTGGGCCGCCCCCCACGCGCGGGAGTTTGACGTGATCGCTCTCACGGCCGAGCTGACCGATTGGGGAACCGCCGCGCGGATGGCCGTCGAGCGCAACGCCCGCTTTGCGGCGTCACCCCTGGCTGGCACCAAGATCCTGTCCTGGGCGGCCAACCTTTTCCACCTCGAGCAGGCCCACTCCCGGGGTTTTGACGAGGTGGTGCTGCTGAACGAGCGCGGGGAGGTGAGCGAGTGCACCTCCGCCAACCTCTTCGTCGCGGAAGGCCCGCGGGTCTGGACTCCGCCGCTGAGCTCCGGCTGCCTGCCGGGGGTCACCCGCGAGCTGCTGCTCAGCGAGGTGCGCGCGGAGGGCGTCACGGTCGGAGAGCGGGTGTTGCGGCTGGAGGACCTGGAGACGGCCGATGAGGTGTTTATAACCTCAGCGACGAGGGACCTGTTGCCGGTGTTTTCGATCGAGGGTTTGAGGATCCAGCAGAGGGGCGAGGTCCGAGAGCGTCTGGCGGAGGCTTACCGGGGGTATGTGCAGGCCTACGTGGCCGCTCGCCGGCCGCAGGAGGAGCGGGAATGAGGGGACATTGCGGGGCAATTCACAGAAAGTCTGAGAGCGGAACGCATGCCCCTGGCTTGTCCTAATTGTGGTAGCCGCCGCCTTCGCCACGCCCACCTGCGGAACTTCTCCGAGCGTCTTTGGAGCGTGGTGGGGGTCTATCCCCTGCGGTGCCGGGACTGCCGCCTGCGGTTCACCGAGCGTACTTGGAGGATCAGCAGCATCCGCTACGCTCGCTGCCCGAAATGTTGGCGGATGGACCTGAACACCTGGTCGCCCGAAGACCACCATGCCAACGCAGGTCAAGTGCTGCTGATGCAACTAGGGGCGACTCCGTACCGCTGCGAATACTGCCGCGTCAACTTCGTCAGCTTCCGTCAGCGCCGGGAGAAGTTCAGCTTCAAGCGCTGGAGGAAATACCGGAGGTACCAGAAGGACGCCGCGGGGACGCGGCGGCCAGACGCCAACGGAGTGGCCGAAGAGGCAGCCGAGAACTAACAAGAAAAGAAAATGGTTCCAAGTGACCCTCGGTTCAGCCCGCCCACCAGCCGGCATGCTCGGCCTGAGCGTGGCATCAGGTAGCGTCCTCGCTTCTCCCGTCGCTCCCCGCGGCAGCCTTTCGGACCATCGCGGCTCAACGCTTCGGAAGGCGATGAACCGACCTTCCTGACGGGGCCGACTTCTCGCAGCGGCCTTTCGCTCCCCTGCGGCGACTGCCCGTTTCCGGACCACCTCCGCAGGCTCGACGTTCCCGGCCTGCTACTTCGATGCCTTGCCGAACCGGTTTCAGGCTCGTTCGGTCTCGAGCTCCC
>VFZS01000647.1 GCA_016871095.1 Acidobacteriota bacterium | reverse complement strand
GCGAAAACTTAAACGTAATCCCTCAGTCTCGGGGACAGGCTTGAAGATTCTGCTGGACATTCGCGGCGAAGTTGGTTACTCTACTTTGGGAGCCCGAAGTAGAGCTGATGAGCCAACCGAAGCAGCCGCCACTGACCTTTGCCGGGCGTGAGTTCAGCTCCGCCGATCTGGAACTGATCCGGCAGATCACCTCGGATTTCTCCGCCCTGGGCATTACGGAGATCTCGCGCACGGCCTGTGAGCTGCTGGAGTGGAAGCGGCCCAACGGGGGGCTGAAGAATCCGGAGTGTCGGCGGCTGATCGAGCACTTGGCCGGGCAGGGCCTGCTGCGGCTGCCCGCGCTGCGGGGCGCTGGCGCCCCTGGGACGCGGCGGGTAGCGCGCACGGCGCGCGGCGAATCGCCGGCCGAGATTCACGGTTCGGCCGGAGAGTGGGAACCGTTACGCCTGGAGGTGGTGCGCGGAGGGCCGGCAGACCGGGGTGGGGATCACGCACTGTTCAAAGAGTTGCTGGACCGGCATCACTATCTGGGCTATCGGATACCGTTCGGCGCCAGCCTGCGGTATCTGGTGCGCACCGCGCGCGCGCCGGAGAACGTGCTGGCCTGCCTGTTGTGGTCCTCGCCGGCCTGGAAGATGGCCCCGCGCGATCGATGGATCGGTTGGAACGACGGCGAGCGGGCGCGTAACCTCCAACTCATCGTCAACAACAGCCGTTTTCTGGTATTGCCCTGGGTGCGGGTGAAAGGGCTGGCCAGCAAGATCCTAGCCGCCTGCGCGCGCCAGTTGCCGCGGGACTGGGAGGAGCAGTACGGCTACCGGCCGCTGCTGCTGGAGACGCTGGTGGATGGGGGACGATTCCGCGGGACCTGTTACCGGGCGGCGAACTGGATTCCGCTGGGCCAGACCAGCGGACGGGGGCGCATGGACCGCGCGCATGCGGCGCACGGGGAAGCGGTGAAAGACCTGTACGTGTACCCGCTGTGCCGCAACGTGGCCCAGCGGTTGCGGAGCGCCGTAGCGCCGGTCTGGAAGGAGGCCGAGCCAGAGGCGGGCCGGCGGTGAATGTGAACCTCAACCTGTGCGCGAGCTGTTTGGAGAAACAGCGCACCATCGACCGGCTGAAGCAGGAGATCCAAAGTCTGCGGGAGAAAGTGCACCGGCTGGAACGCAAGGCGGAAGCCGGACCGTTCGGTTCCTCGACCCCCTCGGCGAAGATTGCGGTGAAGGCCAACACGGCTGAGGAGCAGCGGAGCAAGCCCGGCGGGGCCAAGCCGGGACACACCGGCCACGGGCGCCAAGCGGTCGAGGACCGCGACGCCGAACGCATCGAAACGATCTCCGCGGGACCGGCCTGTCCCCATTGCGGCACCGCGTTGGAGCACAAAGAGTACCGCGACCGCTCGGTCATTGACAGCCAGCCGTTGCGCGCCCAACCGGTTCTGTATCAGTTGGAGCGGGCGCGCTGCCCGCGTTGCGGCAAGACGGTGCAGGCGCGGGCCCCGGCGGTGTTGCCGAAGAGTCTGTACGGCAATCAACTGGTCACGCAGGTGGTGTTTCTACATTACCGGCAGGGGATTCCAATGGGGCGACTGTGCGACCAACTGGGCCTCGGCTTGGGGGCGGTGTTCGACATCCTGCACCGCATGGCGGCTCTGTTCCGGGGCGTGATTGCCAGGCTCATCGAGGAATATCGCCAGGCCCCGGTCCGTCACGCCGATGAGACGGGCTGGCGCACGGATGGCCGCTCGGGCTACGCCTGGCTGTTTGCCAGCGCGACCGTGAGCCTGTTTCTGTTCCGCGCGACGCGTTCGGCGCAAGTGCCCAAGGAGGTGCTGGGCACACAAACCTTGGGGGGCGTGCTGGTGGTGGACCGCTACAACGCCTACAACCAATCGCCCTGCGCGCTGCAATACTGCTACGCCCATCTGCTGCGGGACGTGGAGGACTTGGCCAAGGAGTTTCCTGGCCAGGCGGAGGTGACGGTGTTCACCTCCACGATGATTCCGCTGCTGGCCGAGGCCATGCACTTGCGCGGGCGGCCGCTCGCCGATGCCGAATACTACCAGCAAGCGCGCTCGCTGAAGCAACAGATCGTGGATCTGGTGGAGCAGCCCGCCCAACACTTGGGTGTCCGTCAGGTGCAGGGCATCTTCCGGGACAACGCCCATCGTTTGTACCACTGGGTGGAGAACCGGGCGGTGCCGCCTGACAACAACCGGGCCGAGCGGGAACTGCGCCCGACGGTGATCGCCCGCAAGGTGAGCTTCGGTTCGCAGTCCGACGCCGGAGCAAAAACGCGCGAGGTCCTGATGAGCGTAGTCCACACGCTGGCCAAGCGGGTCGCCGATCCGGAAGCACACTTCAAGTCGGTACTCGATAAACTCGCCGCCGGCCCCAACCAGGATGCCGTCGCGCTGCTGCTCGACACCAGTTGAACCGTTGAACCGGTTGGACCACCCGACAGCCCCAGAACCCTCGCGCACTCCCGCCGCCGCGAGCTTGTGTGTCCAGACTCAACCCTGTCCCCGAGACTGAGGGATTACCCTCCTGTGTGCCGTCCGGCTTGACAGCCAGCACGGCGATGAAGTAGCCCGTGAGGAAACGCGTGGGCACGCGGTCCAGTACCTCGAAGGCGGCAAGCAGCCACAGCACTGCCTGGTTGAGCGGGCGGAAGTTGAGCGCGGCCGCCACCCGGCAGACAGCCACGGCCAGCACGCGCGGGCAATGCAGCCGGGCCCGGATCCGGAAGACGCGGAACCCGGCCCGGGTGAGCAGGCGATGCAGTCTTCCGGAGGTGCAGGCCACTCCGACGAAGAGAGGGACAATCCCGAGCCGGCGCAGCCAGTGCTGAGGCAGTCTATTCCGCAGCCAGACCGCTGGATTGGAAAGGTTGTCCATGGTGATAAGGAGCCGCCCGCCCGGCTTCAGACAGCCGTGCAGCTCGCCCAAGGCAGCCTCGATCTGACTCTCGTGCCGAAAATGGTCCAGCGTGGATAGTGAAACAATGCAATCCAGCGAGCCGCCTGCCAGGGCGAGGCTGGACACATCGCTGGCCACCACCTGGAGACGAGGATGACGTTGCCTGGCTAGCCGCAGGAAAGCCTGGGAGATGTCGATGCTCAAAAC
>VFZS01000646.1 GCA_016871095.1 Acidobacteriota bacterium | reverse complement strand
CCCAAGCCGCAAGCTCATCGGCGCACGCCTCGATCTCGTCTCTGACCCGCTCGATGCTGAATACCTGACCCGCTTCGTTCTGCACAACGAGCCAGTCCCAAAAGGCAGGACAGAAGTCGAGGCCGTAGTGCAGATTCTTGGCCTGGATGAAAACATTGGCGTCCAGCAGATACCCCATCAGGTCCACACTCCCAGGCTGCGGCCCAGCTCGTGGAAAGTCGCGGTCTTCGAGATTCCGAGCATCCGGAAGGCGTCCCGATGGAGCGTCTGGCCTTCGAGGGTGCTCACTACCAGAGCGCGCGCGAAGCGCTTGCTGACCCGCGCCGCCTGCGTCAAGTAGAAGTCGCCCCCACCTCCTTGTGGCAGAGCGCGCAGGCGCCTGAGCTCCATCTCGTACGCCTCCCCGAATTGCCTGCTCGTGAGTGCACCAGCGTCGTGGATACGGCGAAGAACGACCAGGGTGCTGACCTTGAAGCGCCGGGCAAGACGGGCCACCTCGCCCCACAGTTCCGCGCTTTCCTGGTACTCTGCGCGCAACACCGCAAGCGGCGCCAACAACTCGGCCGCCACCCGGTTGCACCAGCCCTCAAGCGCGTGTTCGGGCACCGACGCCGCTTGCGCGTCCGAGATCGCCGACTGCCCGATCCACATGTGCGCCAACTCGTGTGCGAGCGTAAACATCTGTGCTGCCGTGGTATCGGCGCCGTTGATGAATATCAGCGGCGCCAATCCATCCGCCATGGCAAAGCCCCGGAACTCCTCCGGGTCGAGGCGGCGGCGGTTGTTGTTGAGCACCACCCCGCTACACATGACGAGAATCCCGAGCGCATCCGCCTGCCCAATGAAGCGGCGCAGGGCCTCGGTCCAGGTGGGCATCTGGCGGCGCTCGTCGAGGTCGAATCGGAGGGCGTCCCGGATGACAGCGGCGGTTGACTCGACGTCGTCCGCGACACGCGCAGACCCTACGAACCGACGCGCCTCCTCGCCCACAGACCGGGCGAAGTCGCGATACCACTCCTGCCGCTGCTGGCAGACGTAGATCGTGTCGAGCAGGTCAGGGCTGGGGCGTCCCACGTGCACGTTGCCCACCGTACGGAAGTCCGGAATCGGCACGCTCTCGACGGGGGGCTCTGGGAGGAAGAGGTAGCCGACCGGGACGTGAACGGCCTTGGCGAAGCGCTCCACCTGTTTGAGCGTCGGCCGCTCATCGCCGCGCTCCCAGCGCTCGAGTTTGGGGCACGTACGTGCAAGGTTCGGCGCCGTCCGGCCCGCGCGCTCGCGCGCCCAGCGCAGCACACCCGGATTAAGGGTTACGCGCACCATGCGGGCACTCTGCTCCCCGGCTCTGAGACGCCTGCTTCACGGGACGGAGAGACAAGTTCACTCATAGAATCCGCCTGACAGGCTGGCCGCCATCCGCCGCCCGGTTCGTGGGCGTTCGTGTGCAGGCCTTGGCTCCAGGTTGGCTCACGAACAGAACAGCGTCCTCCATACCGAGGCACTCACGCTGATAACCATGGCGAAGAAACCAACGGAGAACGTGCCAATCTGGCGCCAGAACAATCTCCACGTGCACTTGCCCAACCGACGGCACTTTGCGCGAAGACCATCAAGCTCGTCGTCTTGGGCGCCTTTCTCTCTTTCGAGCGACCTGCGCGGTTGTCCGGAAGTGCCGGAGGCGATTGACGACGCACCAGACGCCGAGCGCCATGGAAATCAGCAGTACCACCAGAGAGAAGGCAAACACGTATCGAGCCCAAGTGTATGACGGAAGGCGTCCGTCCGCTATACATCCGCGCATAAGTAACGGGACATGACGACCCCGGCTGTGGCATACTGGTGGCAGGTGAAGCCCCATGCTGCCGCGCCTGCTCCGCTTGCATCCTGCCACACACCGCCGACTGGTCCAGTTGAGCAAGGAGGCGAACCGCGACGGTGCCTATCGCGTTGCCAAGCGAATCGAAGCCGTGGTCCTGAATGCCGAAGGACACACGAGCGGCGAGTTGGCCGCCCTCCTGAAAGCGCCACGTTCCAAGGTCTCGGAGTGGCTGTCTCGTTATCAGGAGTACGGCCTGGAGGGCCTGCTGGAAGGACACCGATCTGGGCGGCCGCCGGCCCTGACCCCGCAACAGCGCACCCACCTGGGCGACATCTTGGACAGTGGCCCGGTGGCCTACGGCTTGGACAGTGGCGTGTGGACTTCGCCCATGATTGGGTGGGTCATTGGGGAGGAGTTTGGGGTTCATTACCACCCCGGCCATGTGCGTAAGCTGCTCCACGGTTTGGGCTTTTCCGTGCAGCGGCCCCGGCGCGTGCTGGCCCGCGCCGATGCCGAGGAGCAGGACCGCTGGCATCGCCGCACCTACCCCAACCTTAAAAAAAAGCCCAGGCGCGGCAGTGGGCGCTGATCTTTACCGACGAAGCCAGTTTCCGCCAGGACTCGACGCTGCATGCGACCTGGAGCCGCGTCGGTCATCCCCCCGAGGTCCCCGTCACCGGGGAACGCCATAACGTGAAGATCCTGGGCGCCGTCGAACTCTGGCGCTGCCGCTTCCACTACCAATCCGCCAGCGTATTCAACGCCTCGACCTACCTCGCTTTTCTGGAGCAGTTGGCACGCCGTTACCGCCGCCAAGGCGCGGTCCTGATTCAGGACAACGCTTCCTACCACAAGCACCGAGATGTGTGGGCCTGGTTCCGCTCCAACCGGGGCTGGCTGGAAGTGCACCAACTGCCGCCCTACTCGCCCGAGCTCAATCCCACCGAACGGTTGTGGCAGCACACGCGGAAGAACGGGACCCACAACCGCTACTTCGCCAGCACGACGGAGTTGCTCGCCACGCTGTCGCGAGTCTTCACCCAAATGCAGGCCTGCCCTGACCTGATCCGCCCCTACCTGCTCCCTTTTTGTTGATCCCCATGTCCCTTTACTTATGCGCGGCTGTATAGTCCCCCCGCAGCCCCGAATCCCCGACGTTGCCGGGCCTGCGTGCCCGCTCTGAGAGTCCCCTCAGCGCAAATGGACCCGCGTCATGGTCATCGCGCCATCGTGCAATTCCAGAGCCGCGTGGAGACCGACGGGCGTGCTGCTGCTCACCTCAATCCGCAAGGGGATGTCGCCGTTCGCGATCA
>VFZS01000645.1 GCA_016871095.1 Acidobacteriota bacterium | reverse complement strand
CGCCCACCGCTCCCGGCTGCTGCTGGCCGACTCCGAGGCCACCCGGAGCGACCTGCTGCGCTTCTACCGGCTGCCGCCGGACAAGGTGCGCGTGGTTCCCCTGGGGGTCGATGCGTCCTTTTTTGAGCTGGGGCGGCGGCGGCGCGAGCTGGAGGCGCTGCTTCTGTGCGTCTCGACCCTGCACCCCCACAAGAACCTGGAGCGCCTGATCCGCGTGTTCGCGCGCTTCAGGGAGCGCCGTCCGGAGTTCCGCCTGGTGATCGCCGGGCTGCGCGGGTTCCACGCCGGGGCGGTCGAGAGCCTGATCGCGCAACTCGGTCTCGGCGACAGCGTCCGGCTCACCGGCTGGATTTCCCGCGAGGAGCTCGAGCAGTTCTGCCTGCGGGCCTTCGCCGTCGTCTACCCCTCCACTTTTGAGGGCTTTGGATTGCCCGTGCTGGAGGCCCTGGCCGCCGGCCTTCCCACGGCCTGCTCGAACATCGAGCCGCTGGCCGGGCTGGCCGGAGACGCCGCGCTTCAGTTCGACCCCGCCGACGAGGACGCGATGCTGGCAGCCATCGAGCGGGTCACGGCCGACAGTGAACTGCGCGCGCGGCTGGCGGAGCAAGGTCCCCGCCGGGCGGCCCAGTTTCCCTGGCAGCGCACGGCGCAGCAGACACTGGAGGCGCTCCGCACGGCCGCCTCACTGAACGTGTAGGTCCAGCTTCTCCCAGTCTGGAGGTCGGCCTTCGAGGCGCGCCGCCGCCAGCTCTACAATCGCCCGGTAGCCCTTCAGGTTCACACCTGCCGAAAAGTCGCGCCGGAGGGGATTGTCCTTCCAGTCCCAGAAGCGTTCGGGGCGCCGGCTCACCGGCTCCGGGGTGGTGTGCCAAGCGCCTCCGGGGTAGCTGAAGGTCCCGACGAAGTGCGCGAAGACCGAGAACGCTGCCAGCGCGATGAAGGCCGCCTTGGCTGGTCGCGAGCGCTCCAGCCACTCCAGCGACGGGATCAGCAGCAGCGTCAGGCAGGGCAGCGCTTCGGTCAGAAACCGCGGCCCATAGCAGTCTCCCGCCCACCAGACCGGCCAGGCGGCGTGCACCAGGACGTGCGCCACGGAGAACAGCGCGGCAATGGCGATCACACCGGCGCCAGGCGCCGCTCCCCGGCGAAGCCAAAGGCAGGCCGCCGGCAGCAGAAACAGGAATACCGGTGAATACACGAACAGCCCCCGGGACGGACTGAAGAGCAATCCGGCCAAGCCGCCGAGCAGGTTGCCGCTGAGGTCAGCGCCATAGCCGCCCGAGAGGCGACCGAACACCGCCAGGTTGTGGGCCGCGACCGCGGCTCCCACCACCGCCCCGAACGCCAAGTAGGAGGCCAGCAGCTTCCAGCGCCGCGTCACCAGCAGCACCGCACAGCAGACCGCTACAAACACCACGTTCGTCGGCCGTACGCCGGCGCTCAGCGCCGCCGCCAGCCCCGCCGCCGCCCATGCGGCGCGCCCGCCTTCCCCAGACAGGCAGCGGTCCAGCGAGAGCAGGCTCAGGATGACCAGCAACTGCCCCATGCCGTGCTGCCATAGCGCCTGGCTGGAGATGCTCCAGGTGCTGGTGGCGAAAGCGAACAGCAGCGCCAGCCACAGGGATTGCCGCGGCCCCGTGAACCGGCGCGCCAGACAGAAGAACAACGCCACGGCCCAGGCGGCGATCAGGCTCGCCGCCAGTTTCTCCAAGATCCGCGCCAGCAACAGCAGGTGCTCCAGCGGCCACTGGCGCAACCCCGGCGCGAGCGCCAGCGGGCTGTAAAGCGGCAGCAGCAGCACAGGTTGCAGAATGGGGTATTGAGAGTGGTAATGCCCATTCCTCTTCGCCAGGAAGCCCGCCCCCAACGGGTAGCGCTGGTCCAGCCAGGGCATCCAGCGGTCGAAGGTGATGGTCCCGTCCAGCCACACCGCCAGTGGCAGCAGCGCCGCCGGAGCGGTATCCCCGCTGGAGACGGGCCGGAGGTTGAGGTTGTAGAGCAGGACAGCACCGAGCAGCAGCGCCAACGCGGGGCGGCGGCCCATCCACCCGGCGATGCGGCTTAGCTGAGGCTTCATGAGACGAAACTTCGAGTATAGATCCGAGCTGGACGGCAGAGGCGCTTCAGGGCCGGTCCGGCCGCCCTTGATCGGGTGTGGGCGTGGGCGGTAGCCTAGTGGGGGGTGGTTTCGACATGACTCAGATAACGGAGGCCATCTACAGCGCCGGCGTGCTCAGGCCCGTGGGAGACTTGGCTCTTCGCGAAGCCCAGCGGGTGCGGCTGATTGTCCAGCCACTGGATGAACCCGGCGGTGAGCGCGCGGCTGCTTTGGAGCGGCTCCTGAAGGGTATCGAGAGCATGGCGTTCTTCTCCGACGGCGCTTTGCCGACTCGCGACGAACTGCATGGTCGCTCTTGACACGAATCTGTTAATCTACGCCTGTGACAAGGCGAATCCGCATCGTCAGGCAACGGCCATCGAGTTGATCAAGACGGCCACCAATGGCGTGCTGCTGTGGCAGGTGGCCTGCGAATTCGTAGCGGCATCTCGCAAGCTGAGCAGTCAGGGTTTCACCAGTGCGGATGCGTGGGAGCGGCTCGCGGACTACCTGGCGCTCTTCCCGCTCGTCCTTCCCGCGGCAGGGGTGTTTGAACGCGCGCGTTTGCTGCACACGCGAGATGGCTGGTCCTTCTGGGACGCGATGATCGTCGCGGCCTGCCTGGAGTGTGGCGTGACCCGGTTGTACTCGGAGGATCTTCCTGGGCGGCCTGTGCCGGGTCCGCTGGAGATCATCAATCCCTTCGCCTGACGCGTAGGAGCCGCCACGGCTGGCCCTATCTAAGCAGGTCTTCGAGCTGGAGTTTGGCGTCGGTGCGCGCGTCGCGGTACTTGACGATGACGGGGGTGTAGACGGAGATGCCCCAGTCCTTGCCGGGGCCGCGGGTGACGGCCCGCGCGCCGGCCACCACTACAGCTTCCTCGGGGATGATGAGCGGCTCCTCGTCGGTGGCCGTGTAGACCTCGCCGCGCACCACGTCATAGACCGGCGTCGAGCGATTCAATATCGTTCCCGTGCCCAGCACCGCGCGGCGCTTGACGACAGTCCCTTCATAGACGCCGCAGTTGCCGCCGATG
>VFZS01000644.1 GCA_016871095.1 Acidobacteriota bacterium | reverse complement strand
CGGCGGGGACAACCCGGGCGCCTGAAAGGCGGGGTGCTCATGGTCGATGCCGGTGTCGATGATTCCGATTTTGACCCCGGCTCCAGCGTTTCCTTCCCCGCCCAGGACGGCCCAGGCCTGGGGCGCGCCTACTAGCTTCACGGCCTCGTCCAGGTGGCGGCGCATGGGAGGCAGGTGCTCGACGCGACGGACACCGGGCAGGCCGCGCAGCTCCGCGAGCTGCTCCTGGGTGGCCCGCACAAAGACGGCGTTCAGCAGCGTCTTCACCGAGCCGGTGACCCGGATCTTCCGCCGGGCCAATTCCTGGCGCAGCCCCTGCTGCGCGGCCTCGATGCGGGCGGTGGCGTCCAGGGCCGCCCGTGGCGCAGGCGCTTCCGCCTGCGGACCGATAAACTCAAGGCCGGCCCGTGGCGCAGGCGCTTCCGCCTGCGGACCGATAAACTCAAGGCCGGCCCGTGGCGCAGGCGCTTCCGCCTGCGGACCGATAAACTTAAGGCCGGCCCGTGGCGCAGGCGCTTCCGCCTGCGGACCGATAAACTCAAGGCCGGCCCGTGGCGCAGGCGCTTCCGCCTGCGGACCGATAAACTTAAGGCCGGCCCGTGGCGCAGGCGGTTTCGCCTGCGGACCGACAGGCCGGGCACCCTCTGGGTGGCCTGTCCCACGAAGCAGCCTGCCCTCCACCTGGACCGCCAGCGGCGGATCTTCCAGCAGCAGGGCGTAGCGGTCCCAGCCGCGTTGCGCGGCCAGCAGCCCGGCCCACACCAACAGGCAAGCAGTGAGTCTGACAAGAAGTCTCATCGTCTACTCGGACGGGCCGTCGTCCGGTCCCGTTTCACCTCCAACGAGCACAAGGCTGCACCTCACCTCAAACCGGGCTCCTGCGACGCACACCGCGAGGCTTGCCAGAGTGCTACTCCCGGCTACGATGGCTTCCCCGCGGGAAGAGAGCCGCCACCCAAGAACCCGATGCGCCTCCGGTGTGAATCCTTGACTACTTCATCAATTTCAGCCGTCTCAGGTCCTCTTCCGTCCAACCCGCCTGGACCTCGATCATCGCCTTCAGCGTCTTGGTTTCGAAAGTCTCGCCCGGCCGGTGAAACGAAACCGTTACCCGCCGCCCGTCCGGGCGCAGGTAGTGTTGATGAGCTCCCGCCTGCCGGTCGAGAATGAAGCCGTCCCTCATTAGAGCGGAAATCAACTCTCGGGCGCTCAGATTGTGCAGGCGCGAGTAGTTGATGCCCATCCCTCAGACGTTCACCGCCACCTGAGGCTCGGCGAATACCTGCACCTGGTCGCCCGGCTCCTCTGGGACCGCCTCCCCGTGCTCCAGCAAGCTCTCCACCACCATCTGCACAACCTCGTGGATGTTCCTGAGAGCTTCTTCCCTGCTATACCCCCAGCTCGCCCCCCCCTGCCGCACCAGCGCGGGACAGTAGGCATGCCACCTTTCACCGTCCGGCTCCACCACGATCCTGAAGCTATACGTCTTCATCGCCCTCGCCCGCTATCAGTATCCCACACTCTCTGCACCTCCGCCGGAAACCCCGTGGCGCCGTGACCGTCGTCGCGGCGCTGGCCGCACAGTCTCGACTCACCGTGGGCAAGGGAAGACCCCCGCGCCAGTGCTGTTGGCGAGCCTGACCGGCGACGCCGCGCATCGCGAGAATCAGGCCCCAGCGCGGCACAACCGCAACCGGAGCGAGGCGCGGGCCGTCGTGCGGCTGAACTCTGCGGGCGATGGCGGGGCGAGCCGCCAGGCCTGCCCCACCCAGAACCAGGCAGTTTCTTCGCGTGCCGGGAAGAAATCGGACGTGGGCAGCACAGCGGTCGCGCTTTGACATATACTGTGCGTATCCCGGTCACGGCCCGGTTGCAGATCAAACGGGAGTACCCAATGCTGAGATACGCGCTTTTCGCTCTGGTTTCCGTTTGTCTGGCGCTGGCCCAGCAGCCGCCGGTGAACCCCGCCATCCAAGTGGTTGTGAACGGAGCTTCCTTCGACAACCGTCTTGCGCCGGGGGTGTTGGCCACGGTTATCGGCAGCAATCTGGCGGGAACCACTGCGCAGGGGCAAGGGTCCCCCCTGCCCACCGAACTAGGCGGTGTCTCGGTCCAAATCGGTGGCAAACCCGGGGCGCTCACCTTCATCTCGGCAAGCCAAGTCACCTTTCAAGTCCCCGTGGACCTGCCCACCGGCCCTGCTACGGTTCAGGTCGAGCGCAAGGTGGGCGCGCAGACGCTGCGCTCGGCGCAGGTGAATGTGACGCTGGATAAGTATGCGCCGGGGCTATTCACTGTGGCTGGCGGCGGGAAGGGGCTGGGCCTATTCATGTTGTCCGGTGGTCAAATCGTCGGGGGTTGCACAACGGCCAAGCCCGGCGACACCGTCTTTGCCTTCGCGGTGGGGCTGGGCCCCACGAACCCGGTGGTGCCGACAGGCGCCGCACCGTCTGGAGCGGCCCCGACTGTCGCCCAGCCCAAGGTCACCGTAGGCGGCAAAGAGGCCCAGGTGGTTTACTCGGGTTTGGCGCCGGGTATGGCAGGGGGCACGTATCAGGTGAACCTCAAGCTTGCGGCGGACACTCCGTCCGGCGATCAACCTGTCGTCCTCGAAATCGACGGGCAGAAGAGCCAGGACGGCGTCATCCTACCAGTAGGCACGCCCACGAAGCTGGCGGTCACCCTGGCGGCCACCGCCAACCGCGCTGACGCCGTAATCTCCAGCGGCTCCTGGATGAGCATCTACGGCTGCGTTTTGGCCCCGACGACCCGCATCTGGCGCGACCCGGAGGAGATCATCAACGACAAGCTCCCCACCTCGCTGGACGGCGTCAGCGTCAAGGTGAACGGCAAGAGCGCCGCCGTTTGGTACATCAGCCCAACGCAGATCAACGCCCAGGTCCCCACCGACACGACGGAAGGCTCGGTGAAGGTGGAGGTCGCCGGCCCCGCCGGACAAGGAACCGTGAACGCCACTCTGCGCCGCTACTCGCCGTCGTTCTCCCTGTTCGACCCGGAGGGGGGCAAGTACCTGGCGGCGGCGCATCTCGACTGGGTCTACGTCGGCAAGGCCAGGCTGTTCGGCGAGGCCGCGGCGACCCGCCCGGCCAAGCCTGGGGACATCGTGCAGCTTTTCGGCACCGGTTTC
>VFZS01000643.1 GCA_016871095.1 Acidobacteriota bacterium | reverse complement strand
AGTAGGGAGCGAGCTTCTCGGGCTCCTGATTCTTCTGCTGCGCGAACCCCACCACGCAGAACAGCAACGCCGCGGCGTTTCTTCGGTTGAGCATGACAGACCTCTGAATCAGCAGTGTAGCGCAAGCCGGCGGCGCGCGTCAGGGTTCCAGGTATACGCGCACGCGGTTGCTGGGCTGGCCCTCGGCCTGTAGCCACAGCTCGGCGGGGCCGCGGTTGACCAGGGCCGGCACCTGCGCCTCGATCAGGTACAGCCCCACGTAGCCGGGGGCCAGGACAGCGCGGGTCACCTCGAGCGGCTCGCCGTCCAGGAAGGCACTCACGCGCGCCACCACCTCGGGCGGATTCTCTGCCGGGGCGGCCAGGCCGGTCGGCCAGGGCGGGCGGACCTGGCCCAACCCGGTGGCCAGGATCTGCACGCGGGAGTTCGCCCAGGCGGGGTTCATGGCGTCCAGAAGAACGCCGGTCTCTGCGCTAATGACCAGGGGCGTGCCGTCACGGTCCACAAAGACGGCCGGCGACACCTCGCGTAGCGACAGCCCCACCACCGTAGCGGGCGCGCCACCCTCCAGGGCCAGCGAGATCAGCCGGTCACGCACTTCGAACGGCACCTGGATCTGGGACTCCGTCTCGGAGGAGGCCAGCACCGGGAAATCCAAGCCCCCGGAGCGCGCCACACGGACCGGCCCGCCCAGAACGGCCACCAGTGAACCCGGGGCAGCGGGACGGCGGCTGAGATCCGCGGCGTTCACCAGCCGGAAGCTGCCCAGCCGGTGCGGCGCCAGGCCGGCCCAGACGCCGTAGCCCTCTACCGCTACGAAGAGCTGATTCCCTTCCCGATCCAACTTCACGTCCATGGCGCGCACCGCGGGAAGGCTGCCGCCCACTTTGTTCCAGCCCGAGGCCGGCCCGGCGGCGGTGAGGTCGGCCCGCGTGAAGAAGACGCCCCGATCGGTGGCCACATAGAGCGCGCCCGAGGCCACCTCCGCGGTTATGCCATGAACCGCAGCGGGCGGCAGATTCGAACTCAAATCATCCCAGAACAGACCGCCATTGAGGGTCCTGAGCACGCGCGCGCCCTGCTCGCCGCCCAGAGCGGCCAGGGCCAGCCGTGAGTTGGTGACATCGGTGAACAGCGCCTCGACAGGTCCGCCTCCGGCCGCACGGGAAAGTCGCCAGGTCCGCAGGCCATCCAGCGAGACCCACAGCCGCCCGTCGGCGGCTCCGGCGCAGGCGGTCTCCCCGGCCAGCGCCACCGCCGTGATCGCGGCGCCCAGCCGGGCCGACAGCGCGCCGCGCAAGACCGCTTCCTGAATGCTGCCTGGGTCCGGTACCGGCCGCCAGGCGTGCTTCTCGCCGGGCGCCCATTCGAGGGCGCCGAAGCTCTCAGCCAGCACCCGCAGGCCCCCGCTCTCTCCCGGCAAGGCCAGCAGGCGGCGCACTGGGAGATTGGGCAGCGCCTCGTTGAGGCCGGACCAGGACGCGCCGCCGTCCAGAGAGCGCCACACCCCCAGCTCGTTGGCCATCACGATCTCATCGGGGTCGCGGGGGGAGACGGCGAGGTCGGTCGCAGCCGCGCCCAGAATCGACTCGCCGTTGTAGGCTGTCTGGTCGGACCAGGTGAGGCCGCCGTCGTCCGAGCGATGGACTTGGCGCCCGTACGCATAGAGCCGCAGACGGCTGGACGCGGCCCAGCGAATGCCCCGCGCCCCACTGGGTACCCCGCCCGCTACGGTCGGCGGTTCCGGCTCGGTGGGAGCCTCGGGGTTCCGTACCGGCTGCCAGCGCTCGAAATCGGAGGTCTCAAACTCCCGGCCGGACCGGGTGCGGGCCAGCAACCGGGCGCCGTCCGGCGAGTACCATACGCGGTCTACCGGCCCGCTGACGGGGGAGGCCAGCGACACCTCGATGCTGTGGCCGCCCAGGCGGCGCCACTCCGGCTGCGCCGCCCGGTCCTGCGCCCGAAGGGCGGTGGAGGACAACGCCAGCCAGCAGCCGCAGGCCACCAGGACCCGCCTTGTGGCTTTATGACACATCCAATGAGTCCATTCTATCGCGCCCTGGGCTCCGGCGGAGCCCCCCAAGTCTCTTATAACCCATGACTTCTAATAATATCTTCGGCTGGCTGGCTACTTGCATGCAATTTTGGTGGTACACTAGGGTGTCTTGCATTGCCGATAGGAAATGGTATGATCGGCAGTGAGCGGTAGGAGCATGCGCAGGTACGCACATCCGGGCACGGCGCTCGCGCTGCTGCTGGCAGCCGCGTTGGCGGTGTGCTCCGCGCAAACCCTCCCGGGCAGCACTGAGGCAGCCGCCAAGGTGGTCTCGCTGACCGGCCAGGTCTCCTTCCTTCGCGACTCGCAGCCTTGGGCGCTCCAGGTGGGCGACCAGATCAAGCCGCAGCAGGTCGTCCTGACGGGGGCCGACGGATACGCCCTGTTCCAGGTTTCCGACGGCAGCACCTTTGAAGTCTTTCCCAATTCCCGGCTGGTGTTCCGCAACAACCCGGGCGACTGGCGCGACTTGCTGGACATGCTGATCGGCCGGGTGAAGGTGACCATCCAGAAGTGGGGCGGGCAGCCCAACCCCAACAACGTGCGCACGCCCACGGCGGTGATTTCGGTGCGCGGCACCGTCTTTGAGGTGGCCGTCGAGGATGACGACGCCACCACCTTCGTGCGCGTCGAGGAAGGCGCGGTGGCGGTGCGGCACCTGTTGAAGGGCGGCGCCGAGAGGCTGCTGCGCGAGGGCGAGTGGCTGCGGGTATACAAGGACTACCCGCTGGCCAAGAAGCTGGTCGAGCGTGACTCCGTGGTCCGCGCCGCGCTGCGCATGCTGACCGATGCGCTGAACACGGCGGTATACCGCAGCGGCCGTGGCGTGGGAACGATGCCCGTGCCGGGTGGCGGCGGTATCCCCGGCGGCGGCATGCCCACCGATCAGCCCGCGCCAGCGCCTCCGCCTCCACCTCCGGGCAGTGGCGATCCCAGCGCTCCGCCTCCACCGCCTCCTCCGCCCGGTTCGTAAGCCGCCTCGCGACAGGCTGAAGCCTGTCCCTGGACTTTGGCCTTTGACTAGATAAGAAACGTTTTCTGGTTTTCCTGTTGCAATCCGGCCGGTTTTGTGGTATCTAGTTATATGACTAGATTAGGAGGTCCCCCATGG
>VFZS01000642.1 GCA_016871095.1 Acidobacteriota bacterium | reverse complement strand
CGTCAACATCAGTCTGTCTATCCCCCACGAGGTCAGCAGCTACGCCTGCGGCCGCACGCCGGTGTGCGAGGAGTGCGCCCGGCTGGTGGGCAACGGAGTGGTGGTGGTGGTGGCGGCGGGCAACCAGGGATACACCGGCAAACTGGGGGCATCGCTGGGCATCGCTGCCTACCAGGACATCAGCATCACGGACCCGGGGAATGCCGAAGATGTGATTACGGTGGGCGCCACGCACCGTCATATGCCACACACCTACGGTGTCTCCTACTTCTCCAGCCGCGGACCCACCGGCGACGGGCGCTCCAAGCCCGACCTGGTGGCGCCGGGCGAGAAGATAAAGTCCGTGGTGCCCGGCTGCGGCGTCAAGTCCATGGACGGCACCAGCATGGCCGCCCCACATGTCAGCGGCGCGGCGGCCCTGCTGATGGCGCGCCACACCGAATTGATCGGCCAGCCGGCCCGGGTGAAGGAGATCCTCTGCCGGACCGCCACCGACCTGGGACGCGACCGCTACTTCCAGGGCAGCGGGATGGTGGACATCCTGCGGGCCATACAGTCGGTATGAACTGAGCGGGAGGATATCCTGATGCTCTTTACTCTCGAAGCGCTGCAAGCCAACGAGGGCGACTGCCTCATCCTGCATTACGGGGAGGCCGGAGACCCGCGCTTTATCGTCATCGACGGCGGCCCCGGCGATACCTACAAGAGCTTTCTCGGGCCGCGGCTGGGAGCGCTCAAGGACCGCTGGTCGCCTTCCCGGCCGCTCTCCATCGAGATGCTGATGGTCAGCCACATCGACCGCGACCACATCGACGGGGTGCTGGACTGGACCGGCAAGATGATCGAGGGCCAGGGTCCCGCCTGCGATATCAACACCCTCTGGCACAACAGTTTTGACGATCTGGCGGGGAACGATCCTAATGGCCTGCTGGCTGCGCTGGCGCCCGGCCCAGAGGCGGTCCTGCCCGCCGGCATCGAGCTGGAGCCGCACACCCGCCTGGTGCTGGCCGGCGTCAAGGAGGGCCGCACCCTGCGGGACAACGCCAAGAAGCTCCGCCTGCTGGTGAACACCGGTTTCAAGCGCCTGGTCCGGGCGCCCGAGCGCGGCCGCAAGACGCTCAAGTGGGGCGACGGACTGGAGCTTACGGTGGTGTGTCCGCGCAAGGACCGGCTGGCCAGGTTGCAGCAGGACTGGGACAAGAAACTCGAAGAGCTGCGGCAGAAACGGGAGTCCGCCGCGGGAGCCGCGCTAGCCGAGGTGGAACACCAGGAACTGATCGAGGCCGCCGCCTACCTGGACCGGTCCGTATACAATCTGGCCAGCATGGTGGTCCTGGCCGAGGCGGGTGGCAGGCGTATGCTGCTGACCGGCGACGGGCGCGGTGACGACATCCTGGACGGCCTTGACAATGCCGGCCTGCTGGATAACGGTAAGATCCACGTGGACCTGCTCAAGGTGCCCCATCACGGCAGCGACCGTAACACCAAGCTGGAGTTCTTCCAGCAGATCACCGCGGATCACTACGTCATATCCGCCGACGGCAAGCACGGCAACCCTGAAAGCGAAACGCTGAAGTGGATCTTCGAGGCCCGGGGACAGGCGCCATTCACCCTATGGCTCACCAACCGTGAGGGGAAGCAGGAGCTGGGTCCCAGGCTCCGGGCTTTCGTCGCGGCCAAGCGCGCCACTCACCCGCACGCCAAGGTGCGGTTCCGCGAGGACGATTTGCCCTCGCTCAAGGTGAACCTGTTGGAGGAAGTCACATACTAAGGGGGAAATATGCCATTCGGAAGTGAACCTAGAGAGCCGGGGATCGGACTGGCGCTCTCCGGCGGCGGTTTTCGCGCCACGCTGTTCCACTTGGGCACGCTGTGGCGGTTGAACGAGCTGGGCTGGGTGGCCCGGCTGGACCGTATCTCCAGCGTCTCGGGGGGCTCGATCACCTCAGGGCTGCTGGCCGTGCAGTGGGAGCGGCTCAAGGCGCGGGATTTCGCCATGATCGCCTTCGACGATCTGGTGGTGAAGCCGCTGCGCAGCTTCTGTGCGCGCAACATCGACGCCCCGGCCATCGGCGAGGGCGCCTTCCTGCCCTGGAAGACCATCAGCGAAGCGGTCGAGGATCAGTACCGCGAGCACCTGCTGGGCGACGTCCGCCTCTCTGACCTGCCGGACCCGCCGCGATTCGTCTTCAATGCGACCAATTTCGGAACGGGCGTGAGTTTCCGCTTCTCCAAACCGTACGCGGGGGACTATCGCATCGGGCTGATCCGGAACCCAGCTTTCCGTGTGTCCCTGGCCGTGACCGCCTCCAGCGCCTTCCCACCCGTGCTCTCGCCCGTGGTGGTTCATACCCAGCCGTCGCAGTACGAACGCACCGATGGGGCTGACCTGTTCGACAACCCCGCTTTCCATGGGCGCCTGGTGCTGACCGACGGCGGCGTTTACGACAACCTCGGCCTGGAGACCGTGTGGAACCGCTACGACACCGTGCTGGTCAGCGACGCCGGGGCCCCGCTGGACGTCACTGAGGACGTCGAGACGTCCTGGCACAAGCAGGCCATGCGCGCCCTGGACGTGACCACCAGCCAGGCCCGCGCGCTGCGCAAGCGCGCCCTGGTGGCCGATTTCCTCGCCCGCGAGCGAACCGGCTCCTACTGGGGCATCGCCACCAAGATCGCCAAGTATGAGTTGCCCGACGCGCTGCCCTGCGCGCCTCAGCGGGCACAGGCCCTGGCCCAGATCCGCACGCGGCTCAACCGCTTCTCCGAGCAGGAGCAATGCGAGCTGATCAACTGGGGCTACGCCCTGTGCGATGCGGCCATGCGCAAGCACGTGCTGTCGCCCCCCGACGCCCAGGCCGCCGCGCCCCGCGCCTGGCCCTACCCGCAGTACGCGCTGGACCGGGCGTAGCCTCCGTGAAGCCGGCATGAAGGGAACAGACCGGCAGGGAGCGGTTTCGCGCCGGCAGGCGGCGGCCTTGCTGCTGGCGGTCTGGCCGAGGGCGGCGGCGGGCGGGACCAGCATCGCCGAGGGCGTGACCTTCCTGCCGGGACCGGCCAACGGGCTGCGCCTGGAGCGAGAAGGGCGCGCACTCGTGGTATACGGCGATCCGCGCCCGCGCCCCGAGCGCGCCGAGATAGCGCTGTTCACGCACTACCGGCGCGAGGCGGTCTGGG
>VFZS01000641.1 GCA_016871095.1 Acidobacteriota bacterium | reverse complement strand
CACCGCCTCGGTGTAGAAGTGGCGGTCGAGAGTACAGAGCACGTCGGCTCGTGCGGTCAGAGCAGCTTGGAGGACCGGATCGTCACCAGGATCAGCCAGAAGGTGCGGCCAGTCCGCCGGCACTTGAGGCTGGACCAACTCAGCGAAGGACTCCAGCGCCTGGACATACTCGGCGATCTCATCGACGTCCAACGGCCAGATCCTCTTCAGCCGGGGATAGCCCAGGACTCGCTCGAGTTCCCTGAGGAGGAACGCGGAGACGATGAGCACGTGCTCCACCGACTCGGCGATCTCGACCAGGACCTGCCGTGCCGGTCCGCTCGCGCTGGGATTCGCTCTCGCGAGGATATTCGTGTCGAGGACGATTCTCATGGCCGCCGGGGCCGGACCTGTTGCATCGCCTCATCCACTGCCGCCTCAAATTCCTCTGGTGGGACCCCCGTGGCCTTTTGGCTCATCGACTCCAGCACGGCCTTCAGCCGGCGGGCGGCGGCCTCCCGCTCCGGCCCGGAGGGCGCCTGGTGGGATCGTAGCGCCATCACGCTGACCTCTTCGTCATCGGCGAGCGCCCGGCCCAGAAGTCCTTCGACTGCGGACTTGGCCGACTCCGACAGGTCGCCGGCGCGCCTGATTGCGATGTCTTGCATCGACCTCGCCCTTTTCCTTCTGCCTCTACTCTAACAGACAACCCCTGGCTCCGAGAACCAGCCCACCTGGCGGCGTTCACCGGCGCCTGCTGGCAGGAGCGGCTAACGCCCCGTCCCATGCCGGGGAGAAGGCCGGCTTTGGATGACCCCCGAGGTGGTCTTGTCCCCTGACGTGAGACAACCGCTCAAGACACTGTTGACCGTTCGATGGAGAATCCCCGACCGGCAATACGACTGTACCGCATACTGGGAGCCGGCGGGGTACGACTGACCTTGCTAAGATCAAGTCAGGCGCGGCATGAGGAGCACTGAGACCATTACGATCTCGCTCCCTCCCTCCATGCTGAGGAGTCTCAAACGAGCTGGCGCCGCGGAGAACCGCACGCGCTCGGAGTTGGTGCGCGAGGCCTTACAGACCTACTTCAACCTGCGCTACCCGGTGGTTGAGGCATCCAAGGCGGAGCTGGCGGCTATCCGCCGCGGGCGCGCTGAGATCCGGCGCGGACAGTACCTGACCCTGGAGCAGCTCACTGATGAACTGGGGACTGCGGATCGCCAAGCGGGTTTGAAGGGAACTCGGCGAGACTCCCGCAGGAGAGCATCGTAAACGTGGTTGAGATTGTGCGCCGGACTTCGACGACCTACTGAGCACACCCCTATGACCCGACGGCATTTTGTGAGCCTACCGACGGCTGGCGCGCTCGCTGCGCGACAGGCTGAAGGCCTGTCCCACGGGGCGCAGGAGCGATTCCCTGGGACGGCGTACCGCGACTACTCGCGCTGCCTGCCCGATTACCTGCGCATGCTGGCCCGCCAGGCCTATGAGCGCCGCAACCGGGAGCTGGCCAGGCTCACCACGCCGCAAGCCGTGCGCATGCGTCAGGAATGGGCGCGAAAGACCTTCTGGCGGCTGGTGGGCGGGAGCCCCGAGCGCACGCCGCTCAATGCCCGCACGACCGGGGCCTTCGAGCGCCCCGGCTACCGCCTCGAGAAGATCGTCTATGAGAGCCGGCCCAACTTCCACATCCCGGCGAACCTCTACATCCCCAGTCAAGGCCGGCCGCCCTTCCCCGGCGTGCTCTTCCAGATGGGCCACTCTCTCAATGGCAAGGCCGCCGATCTATACCAGCGCTGCTGCCAGGGGCTGGCAAGGCTGGGTTTCCTGGTGCTGGCCTTCGATCCCATGGGACAGGGCGAGCGCGTCTACTACCCGGACGCCAGCGGCACGCGCACCCGTCTGGCCTCCGCCGACGACGAGCACACGCTGCCCGGAAAGCAGATGCTGCTCGCGGGCGACACCAGCAGCCGCCTACAGGTCTGGGACGCGGTGCGCAGCCTTGACTACCTGGCGTCCCACCCGCTGGTGGATCCCCAACGTCTCGGCTCCACAGGCCAGTCCGGCGGCGGCACGCTGACCATGCTCCTGGCCTGCGTGGACGATCGCCTCACCGCCGCGGTCGTATGCTGTGGGAATACCGAGAACTTCGCTTGCGCCGACTTCAACCCGCCCGGTTCGACCGACGACGCGGAACAGAACTTCCTGGGCTCCGGGCCGCTGGGATTCGACCGCTGGGACCTGCTCTACCCGCTGGCGCCCAAGCCTCTACTGGTGACCGTCAGCGACAAGGATTCCTTTGGCACCTACTCGGCGTCGTACCTCACTAGCGGCTGGGAGGAGTTCCAGAAACTCAAGCAGGTCTATCGGGCGCTGGGTCACCCGGAGCGCCTGGCGTGGGCGGGGACACCGCTGCCCCACGGCCTGTCCTACGACACGCGCCTCAAGGTCTACAACTGGTTCACGCGCTGGTTGAAGGGAGACGAGCGCCCGGTCAGTCAAGAGCCGCCCACGCAGCCTGAACCGGAGCGGGCACTGTGGGTGACCCAAGCGGGCAACGTGGTCAAGGCGCTGGGAGGGGAGACGCCGTTCACGCTGAACCTGAAGCGCGCAGTGACCAGGCCACCTATGCCGTTGGAGCGCCTGCTCGGCGCAGAGCGCCCCGCGGCCGGGGCGCGCTTCGCGATGCTTGGCCGCGTGCCCTCACGGGGCGTGGAAATCGAGGCGGTCGAGGTGGCCTGCGCCCCGGGCGTCTGGGCGCCCGCCTGGGTGTTCCTGCCCAAGCGTCCCGATCCCGCGAAGCCCGTGCTCCTGCTGCTCGACCCGGCGGGCCGTCTGGTGCGCTGGCGGGAAGACGAGTTGTGCCAGACGCTGGCGGCGCAGGGCCAGCCGGTATGCGCTGCGGATGTTCGGGCCACGGGCGATCTGTGGCCGGAGTTCGGCCGCCATCACCCCCGCTACGCGCGCTCGCACAACGACGAGGAGAACTACGCCTGGGCCGGGCTGATGTTGGGCCGTCCGCTGGCGGGCCAGCGCGTCACCGACATCCTGGCGCTGGCCGCCGCCCTGCGCGCGCACCCGCCGTTTCAGGGCCGCCGCCTGGCGCTGGCTGCCCTGGGCAAGATGACCGTACCGGCGCTGTTCGCCGCCGGGCTCGATGGCCAGATCAGCTCGCTCTATCTCGCCGGCGGTCTGGTCTCGTT